>NZ_JBSQBM010000030.1:0-62758 GCF_059417685.1 Paenibacillus sp. LT-B23
TTGCAGCATGTCCGAAACCTTCGCGGTTCACTCACTCGTTGTTCAGTTTTCAAAGATCAAACCTTCATATTCTCTTGCTTTGTTTCACCACCGCATCTCAGCGGCGACTTGATTAATATAACATACATTCGGGATTTAAGTCAACACTTTTTTAAAATTATTTTTCAATTTCATTTCAGCGTTGTTCTCACAAAAAAATTCCCGGGCTTTAAGGGCCGAGAATTAATGTATCATATAATTGAATTGGTCGTCAACTATATTTTAAAACAAAAGCATATTCCGCTTTGCCCTTACGCGAAAACTCACATACAATCCTTTTCCCTGATTAAACTCTATACACACTCACATAACCTGTCCAAACAATATCATTTTCAATCCCAGTAAAAGCGCGATTCCAGGCACTCCCAAAACCGTTACGGCTCCCATCGTTACCGGATTAATCGGGATATACACCTGCGTGACCCAACCCGAATAATTAATGACATACAGTGCAATTGCCGCCAGAGCCATATGTGCTCCAAACACAGTAAGCCAGCCGATACCCAGACGTTTTTTGAGGATAAGATATGACAGCACCACAGCACAGGCAATCAGAACAAGCCAGACAGCACTTCTCATTCGGCCCTCCGTTTATGAACACGATCTGCATCATTGGCATACCCCGGTTCGTCTGCGGGCAGGTGGAAACGATGTAACCCTTGCTGTTTGGCACATTTTAAATGTATCTGATATTTACGCTCCGCAGCTTCCAGAACAAAAATGGCATAGTCGATTTCGTCCTCGCCTGTAGCTTCATGAAATAACCGATGCGCTCTTAACCATTCTGCGTGCGAAGCCCGAATCTGGGCAAACAACTCCTGACGATACTCTGCTTCCGATTTACCGTGCTCTTGTCGACGAAAATTTTGCTTCATCCGTTCCCACATCCATTCATCCTCCTCACAAGCTGAATTATGTGCACAGTCTGTAAGACTACCTTATTCATACTTATTTAACAGAGGACAAACTTAGAACAAGAACTGCCCATACCAGCCCTATCATCACAAAATAAAAAGGAGCCATAACGGCTCCCCATTGTGTCGAGACAATCCATACGATTTATCGACACTAAAAATATCTATAACATATACATGTACTTATTAGTTCAGCTCTCTGCGGCCTTCCAGCGCTTTGGACAGTGTTACCTCATCGGCATACTCCAAATCCCCGCCTACTGGCAATCCGTGGGCAATACGAGTAACCTTGATTTCAAAAGGACGCACCAGCCTGGAAATGTACATGGCCGTCGCTTCTCCTTCAATGTTCGGATTCGTAGCCAAAATCAGCTCTTTGATGCGTTCATCACTAAGCCTGTTCAATAATTCCTTGAGCTTGATATCCTCAGGACCAATTCCCTCCATAGGAGAGATTGCTCCATGAAGCACATGATAAAAGCCGTTAAACTCCTTGGTGCGCTCCATAGCTACCAGATCCTTGGAATCCTGAACAACACAAATGACGGAAGCATCCCTCGTCTTATCCTGACAGATCCGACAAGGGTCCGTGTCCGTAATATTGCCGCAAACGGAACAGAAGTGAAGATTGCGTTTCACATTGACCAGTGCTTTGGCAAAATCAATCACATCGTCTTCCTTCATTTTCAGTACGTGAAAAGCCAACCGGGCAGCCGTCTTCGGCCCCACTCCCGGCAGGCGCGTAAATGCATCAATCAGCTTTGCAATCGGCTCCGGATAATACAATAGTGTGTTTCTCCTTTATGCACAGTCTAGAACAAGCCTGGAATTTTCATACCGCCTGTAAATTTACCCATATCATCATTAGCCAGTTCATCTGCTTTGGACAAAGCATCGTTGACCGCAGTCAACACAAGATCTTGCAGCATTTCCACATCATCAGGATCTACAGCCTCCGGTTTGATGGTGATGGAAAGCACTTTTTTATGTCCGTTTACCTCTACAGTCACAACACCGCCGCCGGAAGTACCTTCAATTACTTTTCCACCAAGCTCCTCTTGGGCTTTCAGCATTTGCTCCTGCATCTTTTTCACTTGCTTCATCATTTGGTTCATATTGTTCATTTCAATCATCTCCTTTAATGAAGTATACATCCAGACACGTTGATTTTAATCCTTTATAACTACCAGATCTTCCCCGAAAAGTTCAATAGCTTCATCAATCCAGGGCTCCTTGGACTTTCCCGGCGCGTCATGCTCCTGCTCCAGTTGGAATTCTTCGGCAGGCTGGACGGGAACTCCTTCAATCGCAGCATTCCAATCCTTTTGCATCATCGTCACCAGACGATAGGGATGGCCCAATTGTTCGTGCAGAACCTTCTCAATGACCTGCTTGTTGGCAGGCTTTTCAGTAGTTTCACGGTGAATGTTATTCTTAAACGCCACGAGCACGCTATCCTCTAATACAGACACAGGCTCGCCGTCCATAAACCATGCATGAACTGTGACTTTCGCTTCTTTGACTCCCTGCAAAATTTGGCTCCACTTACGCCCCGCAGCCGCAAATGCCTCTCCCGACTTCTCAGCGATATAGCGATCTAACTGGGAAGGGAGCTTGGCTGGCGCAGAAATCCGCGGAGCGGGAGCGCGCCCTCCGGGGGCCTGACGGCTCCCCAACGATGCATCCTGCCCTGTCCCGGCAGCCAATCCGCCTTGCAACGCACGTTCAAGCTTCTTCTCCAGCTCGGCAAGCTGGCGCTTCAAAACAGCTACATCTTCCTGATTGGCAGTGGCAGCGCCGGAATGCTGCGCGGTCGACTGAGCAGCAGCTCCAGCTTCCCCAGGAATGCTGCACAGCTTCAATAGAGCTACCTCAAACAAGGTTTGCGGCTGAACGGCATACTTCATCTCGCTCTGATAGCGATTAAGCGTGTCGATCATGCTAAAGAGTTGCTCCTTGGTAAAAGCTTCTGCCACTTCCTTGAACTGCTCCGGCTCCAGCACACGCTCTGTCATTTTAGTTGCCTGCGGTACCATCTTAATCATAAGCAGATCTCTGAAATAGTACAGCAGATTTTCCATGCATTTATCTGCGCTTTTACCTTCTTGCATAAAGTTCTCAATCATTTGAAGTACTGTGCCGACATCTTCTTTCAGCAATGCCAAGGCAAGCTTGCCGAATTGTTCAGACGCAATACCTCCCGTCATATCCAGCACCTGCTGATAAGTAACCCGACCGTCTGTAAACGAAGATATCTGATCCAGAACGCTAAGTGCATCCCGCATTCCGCCATCTGACAGACGCGCAATGTACTGTAATGCGTCCGAATCAGCCTCTATGTTCTCCTGTCGACATATAAGGTCAAGCCGCTCCGTCTGCTCCTCTAGCGATACCCGCCGAAAGTCAAAACGCTGACAACGCGAAATGATCGTCGCCGGAATCCGGTGCGGTTCTGTGGTAGCCAATATGAACATCACGTGTGGCGGCGGTTCTTCCAGCGTCTTAAGCAACGCATTGAACGCTTCCGTCGTCAGCATGTGCACTTCATCGATGATATAAACCTTGTGCCGTACTTCCGTCGGCGCATATTTGACTTTATCGCGCAAATCACGAATCTCTTCAACGCCCCGGTTGGAGGCTGCATCAATCTCCTGTACATCCATGACCGCTCCGGCTGTGATCCGTTTACAGGCTTCGCATTCGTTGCAAGGCTCCGGCGCCGGTCCATGCTCACAGTTAATTGCCTTGGCCAAAATTTTGGCCGCACTCGTCTTACCCGTTCCTCGCGGACCGCTGAACAGATAGGCATGGGACGTGCGATTTTCGCGGATGGCATTCTGCAATGTCTGGATAATATGCTGTTGTCCTACCATGTCCTTGAACGACTGAGGCCGCCAAGCACGGTACAACGCTATATGTTCCAATGTGCGTTACCCTCTTTCCCATTCACTTTCATGAACATTAATGTTCACTTCATTATACTATACTCCCGTCCGAATCTAAACCGGACACCTTTCAATTTATAAACACAAGGCTATGTTTTTGTTTATTGTTGATATTCGAGCAAAAGAAAACCGCCTTATGAAAAGCGGTTAAACTAATCCTTTTTAAGTGGATAATAAATGAATTAAAATAATTTTTTGGTCAGAATTATTTCCAACGGCTCATTTTCGAGTAATAAACACCCTGCGTCCCGATACCCTAATTTTCTATAGAAGTGCTGTGCCTCTTCATTTGCCAGAGTAGATGTCATAACCAATTTGAAGCCCTTTTGTCTCATTTGATCTTCCCAAAAGAGGACAACTTGCTTACCTACACCCTTGTCTCGATATTGTTCATCGACCCAAATCATGTTCAGAAAAGGTGTGTTGTCCCAAAAATATCCATACCTCATCCATCCGATATTACTTTCATCTTGGTTCCGCATTATGTATATTTCATTTCCCTTTATTTTTACCTGTATTAAACTCTCTGAAATATGATGGTCACGGTCTCGTATGTATCCATGGTCTGAATCAGTTGCAAAAACAATTCTCATCTTTATTCCCCCCTTTATGTCACATTAACAACTAATCCATCATTTGTAATCTCCCTGCCAGTTAGTTTAGGAGGAAAAACATGCTCTACAAAGATTGGTGTTTGTCTCATGAACAGCAAACAGCAACGAGTGACCAGCATATTTATCGCAATGCGGACAGGCAAGCCCATCTTTATGCTTCCGCTCCTGGATTTCATTAATCGCATGTATGATGAGTTTCTGCTTACCGCTATCATCCAAAGCATCAGCGAGCTTCTTCAATTCATTGATATCCATGGGTAAATCATCTCCGTAAGACGTTGCACCCCTAATTACAGAACACCTGTTCTTATTAATCAATTATCAACAATGTAATTATACAGCGCCAAACACAAAAAAACATCTTCGCAGTGACTGCCAAGATGTTCTAATATCCAATATATACCGTGCACCTGTTATTGATCGTTGTGATCCGAGCGGCAATCCTGAACAACAACTCGGGCTAGGCCGCCCTCCGGCACAAGAGTGTTCTCGCTTATGGCTGCTTCCTTCCGGACCTGACCAGGTTCACAAGTACTCATTGCGGAGGACCCAACCGTCAACATTGTGCGCAGGGACCAGCCTCACATCAACAACACCTCTAACAGGAATTCAACCTCGCTATAGCGGATTGCGAGTTACAGGGCACCGCTACCTCCCCATCTAGCACGGTGAAAATAAGTATATCTCAAGGCAGCACAAAAAGCAAACATCCACAACAAAAAGAGCCTCCGCAATAGCAGAAGGCTCTAATAACTTTATAACCTGCGGTAATCGATTAGATACCGTATTTCTTCTTGAAACGATCCACACGGCCGCCAGCATCAAGGAATTTCTGCTTCCCTGTGAAGAATGGGTGGCAAGCGGAGCATATCTCCACGCGCAGAGAACCTTTCACAGAACCGGTTTCAAACGTATTTCCGCAAGCACAAGTGACATTAGTTACGTTAAATTTCGGTTGAATAGCTTGTTGCATTGAACTTTCACCTCTTTCCGCCCTGAGCGTCCTATCGGCCCAGAGTTATATGAACACATGTTCACATTATAGCACCTGGATATGAGCGTTTCAACAACTCTTTTGTGTATCCAAAAATGGCGTAAAACAGGTGTAGTTCAACTTGATATTGACCATTTTAGGCCTTGGCAAATTTGGGACGCGCCAGCCCTTGAGGCGGTATGTGGGTGTAAGACCCGATAACAACATCAGGCAGTTCCTCCCGGTAAATCTCAAGCATTTGCTTCATGCCAAGAATCTCTCCCTGGGCAGGTGGAATCAGCTCCAAATAGCTTTCAGGATCAATGTTCAGGTTGCGCATCTGAATAAGCTTGAGCTTGCTGCGTTTGGCAAACTCAATCATCGCTTCGATTTCTTCCTCACGGTCTGTCACACCCGGAAAAATCAAATAGTTAATCGACGTATATACACCCTGCTCGGAAGCATAACGAAGTGATTTTTCCACATTGGCTAACGTGTAACCACGCGGCTTGTAGTACGCATTGTAATGGTCGTCCAGTGCGCTAATCGTGCTGACCCGCATCAGATCAAGCCCGGCATCTACAATACCCCGGATATGGTCATTCAAGCCTGCATTCGTATTGATATTGATGTATCCCATATCTGTAACGGAACGGACCTCTTTGATCGAATCAATAATCAGCTTGGCTTGAGTAGAAGGCTCCCCTTCACACCCTTGGCCAAAGCTAATAATGGACTCCGGTGTTTTCAAATGCTCCAGCATGACTTCCACAATCTCCTCGACACGAGGGCGGAAGTTCATTCTCGTCTGAGGGGATACAAAACCGCTGTCATCCGGCTGTTCCGAGATGCAGCCAAAGCATCCGGCATTACAAGAGTAAGATACCGGAACTCCACCCTCCCAGCGATTCAGGAACGTGTTCGAGGAGGTAAGACACTCATAGCCTAAGGCACAGTTGGACAAATGTTGGTACAGCCGATTTTCCGGGTACTGCTCTGTCATCCGTTGCACACCCTGTTTTACCTCTTGGCGGTCACAATTTTCCGGATTCCATTTGGACGGATTATCACTCCGCTCAGCCGTTACATAAAAGGCTCCATCCTTCCAGACCACGGCTGAATAGCCAAACAGGGGGAGCTTATACTCTTTATCTGTCTTCACATACCCTGGCAGGCATAAGCGTGTAAAGCCTTGAGGCAACAAGGCCCCCACTGCCTGCATATCGCCTGGCAAGGAAACCATTTCCCCGGATTCAGGGTTCATACCGACCGGGCGTGTGTTGGGCAGACTTACCAGCGTAGCTCCTTCCGGTAGCGGAATAAGCTCATCTTCCATGATTTCGACAATCATGTCTGCACTGCGGGCAAGCCCATACAAAGAAGCATGATCATATACATTGCCTTTTTCGTCGGCATACACCAAATACATTGTGGAGCTCCTTTCATTCCACCAAGCGCACGCCTGAAACAAATAGAACCGTAACGGGTGCGTGCTTGAGGAACAGATAAATACCTATCATGGAAATTACGTTTATCCATAGGCTGATCATTGTTATTGAGGGTAGCTGTAGCTATATTGCTGGATTTAGTTGGTTGAAGCTGGAACCGATGCTGCGGTGGAACGCGTGGTTCTCCGTTGCGGAGTGCCTGAGCTGCTTTGTGATCCGCTGGACGGTGCCGTTGTATCAAACGAGGCCAAAAACTCTGCGTTGTTGCTGCTGTTCCGTAATTTCTTTAGGAAGCCTTCCACAAAATCGTGGCTTTCCGTCATATTTTTTCGAATGGCCCAAATGGTATCCAATTCTTCCTTGCCTAACAACATTTCCTCACGCCGGGTACCGGAGCGACGAATATCAATAGCCGGGAATATGCGGCGTTCCGCAAGCTTGCGGTCCAAATGAAGCTCCATATTGCCTGTACTTTTAAACTCTTCATAGATAATGTCATCCATCCGCGATCCAGTATCAATGAGCGCCGTGGCCAAAATGGTAAGACTTCCACCCTCTTCCACATTCCGCGCCGCACCAAAAAAACGTTTTGGACGGTGGAAGGCCCCTGGATCAATACCCCCACTAAGTGTACGACCGGAAGCTGGAATAACCAAGTTATAGGCACGCGCAAGACGAGTAATGCTATCCAGCAGGATAACCACGTCTTTTTTATGCTCTACGAGGCGAAGGGCACGCTCTAGAACCAATTCCACTACCTTGATATGGTTCTCAGGCAGTTCATCAAAAGTGGAAGCAACAACTTCACCTTTAACAGAACGCTGCATGTCGGTCACTTCTTCCGGACGTTCATCAATCAACAAGACAAACAGCTCAATCTCGGGATTGTTAGTAGAAATGCTATTGGCAATTTCTTTGAGGAGAAGTGTCTTACCAGCTTTGGGAGGTGCCACAATGAGTCCACGCTGTCCAAGTCCGACAGGGGCCAATATATCCATTATTCTCGTAGACAAATTATTGGGGGTAGTTTCAAGGACTAATTTGGTTTGCGGATACAGTGGAGTCAGTGCAGGAAAGTGTAGCCGCTCAGCAGCTTGTTCAGGACTTCTTCCATTGACTGCGTTAACTTGAAGCAATCCAAAATATCGTTCATTCTCTTTCGGAGTCCGGCATTTACCGGATACTAGATCGCCTGTTCTCAAGTCAAACTTGCGGATTTGTGAAGCAGAGATGTAAATATCTTCGGTACTCGGGAGATAATTGATCGGCCTCAGAAAGCCGTAACCTTCAGGAAGTATTTCCAGAACCCCCTGCATAAACATCAATCCGCTCTTCTCGGCTTGTGCGCGCAGGATGGCAAAAATTAATTCTTTCTTCTTGAGCGTTCCGTAGTACGGGATCTGGTATTGCTTGGCCAGCTTGTACAGATCGGTCAGCTTCATTTCTTCCAGATCGGAAATTTGCAGATCCATATAATAACCACCTATTCAATTATTAAGTCCATTCAAAACTAAATGATAGACAATGATATCATAAACACCATTAACATAATTTTAACCAAAACAAATAAAGTTATGCAGCCACCTGCTTGGATTATACCGAATTATTCCGGTTTTCCGATAAAAGATTGTTAGGTATGAACCTGTATCTTGTATCATGCAGCGGCTGCATAGAGCCTATCCATTCTATTGTTCATCCGTTTCGGGTGTTCAAAAAATGTACGAAGTTTGTTATTCTGTCTGCCGCCATACGTCCGCGCCCAAAAGACGCAGATTGGGGACGAGATGATCATAACCACGATCGATGTATTCGACACCTGACACCTCGGTTACGCCTTCACTTACCGTAAGTCCGGCAATGACAAGCGCTGCACCAGCACGCAGATCGGCCGCTTTGACTTTAGCCGCATTAAGCCTGCCGCCCTCAATAATAGCCGAACGACCTTCCACACGGATTTTAGCTCCCATTCGTACTAGTTCAGGGACATGTTTAAAACGATTGCTATACACAAAATCGCTCAGTACACTGACCCCTTGCGCCTGGGTAAGCAAACTGGTCATAGGAGATTGCAAGTCTGTGGCGAATCCGGGGTAAATTAAGGCTTTAACATCAACATGCTCATAGGAAGGCGAGCCCAAAACACGAATACTTTCGTCGTATTCCTCTATACCGATACCCATTTCCTGCATTTTTGCAGTGAGCGCCTCCATATGCTTGGGAATTACGTTGTCAATTAGAACATTACCACGAGTAGCCGCAGCAGCAATCATATATGTGCCCGCTTGTATGCGGTCAGGTATGATGGAGTGACGGCAGCCATGTAGCTCGGACACGCCTTCAATCCGGATCGTTTCCGTTCCGGCGCCCTTAATAATGGCCCCCATGGAGTTTAACAAGGTTGCTACATCTATAATCTCAGGCTCTTTAGCCGCATTTTCGATAATTGTGGCGCCTTTGGCACGTGCGGCCGCCAGCATAATGTTAATCGTAGCTCCTACGCTGCTGACATCCAAATAAATCTTGGTACCGCGTAGCTCTTTGGCATGCAAATGAATAGCACCGTGCTCATTCGTAACCGTAGCACCCAGTGCTTCAAAACCTTTGATATGCTGATCAATGGGCCGGGGTTCAAAATTGCACCCTCCTGGCAAACCGATGATCGCTTCCTTGAATCTGCCTAGCATGGCTCCCATCATATAATAGGATGCTCGTAATTTCTTAACAGGTCCATTCGGCATAGGAATGGATTTAATGGAGGAAGGATCTATTCTCATCTGGCTGCCTTCCCAGGCAACGGTTGCACCAAGTTCCTCCAGTATTTCGGAATACACCGCCACATCACTCAACAGCGGCAAATTGTCCAAAATGACTTCCGACTCTGCCAGAATGGCGGCGGGAATCAAGGCGATGGCACTGTTTTTGGCACCGCTGATGGAAACTGTACCTTGAAGCGGCCGTCCACCGGTGATCATCAATTTTTCCATAAGCTTGAGGGTCCCCCTACTTGTTTTGCAGTCGGTCAAATAATAAAGTTTCAACTTTTTGGTAGTTAAAATGGAAAGACACCGGCTAAGCGGTGTGCTTTCCAAGTCAAACTATTCAACTGAACAGATTCAAATCTTCTGTGCAGAAATACAATTACAATCAAAAGATACATTGAACCATGCAGATGCACAGTCAATCAACTTATTCTTACGCTTGGTTGTTGGAACCGAACTCACGGATTTTACCGATAACGGTTTGTTTAATCGCTTCACGACCTGGAGCGATAAATGTACGTGGGTCATAAGCATCCGGTTTCTCAGCAAGCACTTCACGAACCACTTTCGCGAACACGATTTGGTTCTCTGTGTTTACATTGATTTTGGAAGTTCCCAGCGAGATTGCTTTTTTGATGTCATGCGTTGGGATACCAGTACCACCATGCAGAACGAGTGGAAGTTTGATTGCAGAGCAGATCTCTTCCATTTCTTTGAATCCGAGGTTTGGCTCGCCTTTATAAGGTCCGTGAACGGAACCCAGTGCAGGAGCCAGTGTGTCGATACCTGTTTCGTTAACGATACGAAGACAGTCGTCAAGCTTCGCGTACATTACGTCACCTACAACATCATCCTCTTGACCGCCAACCATTCCAACTTCAGCTTCAACGGAAACGCCTTTGGAATGTGCATATTCAACGACTTTTTTCGTCGTTTCGATATTTTTGTCGATTGGGCTGTGGGAATCGTCAATCATAACAGATGTGAAACCAGCATCAATGGCTTCTTTACATTTTTCAAAGCTGGAACCGTGGTCCAAATGGATCGCAACCGGAACCGTAATTTTCATGTCATGAATAAGACCTTCTACCATTTTAACAACAGTGTAGAAACCGCCCATGTGACGTGCTGCGCCTTCAGATACACCCAGGATTACCGGGGATTTTTCTTCTTCAGCAGCGCCCAGAATAGCTTGAGTCCACTCCAGGTTGTTAATGTTGTACTGACCTACCGCGTATTTTCCTTCAAGTGCTTTGTTCAACATGTCTGTCATAGATACCAATGGCATGGTTACAGTCCTCCTAAGGGTGTTTGGGTTTGTCTATATTTTAGCCGACATCACATACGGGCTTATTATACCACAACCCATGTTAAATACTAAACAAGCTTTTGCACATCAACACATACGAAAATCACGCCCAGGACGCCGTTTTTTCATAGAATTGTATAAGGAGAGGATTTACTTTCAGTATTTCCCATAAACACAAACAAAAAACCCTGTTGTGTTAACAGAGTTTTTCAACCAAAGTGACTCGTTTCGTCACCCCTGAGTTGCTTGTTTACGGCGATTCGCATTTCATCAATATCAAAGGGCTTGGTAAAGTGCATGAGTGCTCCCAGTTCCGTCGCCTCTTTAATCATGTCCAATTCACCATAAGCTGTCATCATAATAACCTTGATATCGGGATTCATGGTCTTTAGATGCTTCAAGATTTCAAGTCCGTCCATACCCGGAATTTTCATATCGAGCAGAACCAGATCAGGCGGTTCCTTTTCAACAATTTCAAGTGCAATTTTTCCGTTTGCTGCCTGAAAGGTCTCGTAACCCTCACTTCCGAACACTTCCATCAGCAAAATTCGTATTCCATTCTGGTCATCGACGATTAATACTTTTTTCTTTTCCAATGTTTTAACCTCCTAAGATCTTAAAACGAGGATCATGCAGCTATTGCCATAACAGCGTCCGATGACGTACAATATCCGTCCCATACCCTAAACTATATTCGCTCCTGCAAAAAGAAAATCCTTCTCTTATACATAATTGTGGAATATTCTTTCATAATCAGGAAGCGTGGAATAAAAAAAGACCTCCCAGAGGAGGTCTAACAGGCTGTAGCATTAGCCTTGAGGCTGCAATGCCGCCTTAACAAATTCACGGAACAACGGCTGTGGACGGTTCGGACGGGAAGTAAATTCCGGATGGAATTGTACCGCCAGGAACCATGGATGCTCAGGCAGTTCCACAATTTCTACCAAACGTCCGTCCGGTGAAGTACCGGAAATGCGAAGACCTGCTTTTTCAATAACTTCACGATATTCATTATTGAATTCATACCGATGACGGTGTCTTTCATATACCAGCTCATCGTTGTAGCAAGCCGAAGCCAGCGAACCTTCCGTCAGTTTGCACGGATACAATCCGAGACGCATGGTGCCGCCCATATCTTCGATGTCCTTTTGGTCAGGCAGCAAGTCGATGACCGGGTAATCCGTAGCCGGATTGATTTCCGAGCTGTTGGCTCCTTCGAGACCAGCCAGAGAACGGGCAACCTCAATGACAGATACCTGCATGCCAAGACAAATACCGAAGAATGGGATTTTCTGTTCACGTGCATAACGGATGGTGCTGATTTTACCTTCAATTCCGCGATCACCGAAGCCGCCCGGTACGAGAATACCGCCAATGCCGCCCAGCATGTCCGCTACGTTCTCGTCCGTTACTTCTTCTGCGTTCACCCAACGGATTTTCACATCCGCATTGGCATCAAATCCGGCGTGTGAAAGGGATTCAACCACACTTAAATAAGCATCATGCAGTGCAACATATTTACCAACAATGGCGATTTCAACCGTTTTATCCAGCTTTCTGATCCGTTCAACAAGCCCTTCCCACTCCGTCATATCCGGTGCAGGTGTTGTCAGCTTGAGGTGGTTGACTACAATCTCGTCCAAGCCTTCTTCACGCAGGTTCAATGGAACCTCGTACAAAGTCGACGCATCGCGGCATTCTACTACTGCGTTAGCATCAATATCGCAGAACAGCGCGATTTTGGCCTTCATATCGGAAGAAAGTTCATGCTCTGTACGGCAAACAATGACATTCGGCTGAATGCCGATGCTGCGCAGTTCTTTTACACTGTGCTGAGTTGGTTTGGTTTTAACCTCACCAGCAGCTTTAATATAAGGAATGAGGGTTACGTGAATGTACATTACATTCTCCCGTCCAACCTCACTTTTGAGCTGACGGATAGCTTCCAAAAATGGCAAGCTCTCGATATCGCCTACGGTACCGCCGATTTCTGTGATAATTACGTCCGAACCCGCTTCACGGCCTGCACGATATACGCGCTCCTTGATTTCGTTCGTAATATGAGGAATAACCTGCACCGTACCGCCCAAATACTCCCCGCGACGCTCTTTGCTGATTACGCTGGAGTATACCTTGCCTGTCGTGACATTGCTGTTCTTGGACAGATTAATATCAATAAAGCGCTCATAGTGTCCCAAGTCGAGATCCGTTTCCGCACCGTCATCCGTTACAAACACTTCACCGTGCTGGTAAGGGCTCATCGTCCCTGGATCGACATTAAGGTAAGGATCGAATTTTTGAATCGTTACCTTCAGTCCCCTGTTCTTCAGAAGCCTTCCCAGTGAAGCTGCCGTAATCCCTTTGCCCAAGGAAGACACAACCCCGCCTGTCACAAAAATATACTTTGTCACTGTTAAAAACCCTCCTAAATAAAGTCCAAAATTCAGGCGACATTATGATGTTATCGTAACCCGTTTACACGGATTATCATCCATGAAGAAGGCAGCGGAATCATTTTCCATGCCCGCCGCCCCTAGCCCTCTTTCATGAGTGCAAACACCCTATAAAAAAACAAAAAAGCACTCCCGTAGTACGGGGCACTTTTATACAAAAAGCAAACATATAAGTGAATCAATCATAAGCCCAAGCAATAGTTTACCCCGTGTCCAATCCGCTGTCAAGGAAGTTATCTGTGTTAATTTGCCCGTTGAACAAGATTAGAGGGAATCCATCTGAATGCTTCAAATCAGAAGGCAGTTTCAAGAAAATGGTCATGAAAAAGGGGAGAATACATCTCCCCTTACAGCCTGATCCTAACGAAGCGAATCATCGTCGTCTTCCGTCGACTCGTCGTCATTTTCATCTTCTGTATCTTCCTCATCACTGAGGTCTTCATCGTCTATAACCACGTCTTCATCACTATCATCATCTTCACCGTCGAACAGCTCTTCTTCGCCATCCTCGTCTTCACTGTCTGCATCGAAGTCGTCATCGGCGCTGTAAGTTTCTTCTTCCTCATGATATTCCTCTTCGTCGTCATCGTCTTCGTCATTAATGATACGAGGACGCTTGGCGCCTGTCAGAGTATCTTCGGATTTATCCACTGGATACCAACGTTTCAAGCCCCACAGATTCGTACCGACACAGGCGAAACGCCCGTCAATGTTGATTTCAGTATATAGCTGAGCGATAACGTCATTAATTTCTTCGTCGGACATGCCGCGCAATTTGGCGACTTCATTCATCAGGTCACGGTAATAATATGGAGTATTGGCCGATTTCAATACCATAAATGCCAAATCCACCATTGGAGTCTCGTGGACTTTCTCCGGGTCAATCTTCAAGTTGAGTGGGGTACTCACCTAGGGACACTTCCTCTCACACGTAATTCACAAGAACATGTTTCAGAGCATACACGATACATGCAATACTAACATATCCATTATCAAAACTAAGTAAAACCTATTTGGAAGCAAATTGCAAGTTAAACATGGGTATCCGTACAATTTGCAGTAGTATGCCTTGAACAAGGCGGCGCACGTTAAAAAGACGGGGTCCCCCCCGTCTCCGACTGTACCCGCTCCGGGAGAAGTCCCCCAAAGTTGTTGCACAAGAGCTTTTGCCCTCCATGTATCGTATGTGTCCACAATCACTTTGACACGACGAGCAGGCCTATTTCCATAAAAAAGGGGCAGGTTTCCCATGCCGCTGCTGATGCTTGCTCATACAATACCTCAGCATGGCTCATCGGAGGGGGACTGTCTCAAATGGACTATCCGGGTTTTTTGCAGCGTTTGCACGAGGGTATTTCGGAGCCGTCCAGCAGTGGACGACACAAACAGATCATTACGTTCGATAAGCCTCACCAATACCGGGAATGCCTGTCCTATCTCAGGAAGCTGAAGCCCGAGCTTGCGGGATTGCGGCAAGTACAGCCGGCCCGACTGATTCGCGCTCTGATCGCCCCGCTTCCAGGGGGAGACAGGCTGGGCAAATATCACAACGGTGTTACCGTTGAAGAAGATACTCGCATGAGGGTACATGGAGGAACGGCCCAGATGCCGAAGGCGGAGAAAAACCTGCCCATGCCGTGGGGGGTTAAACAGGTGCGCGCACACAAGGCTTGGCCTTCCTCTACAGGAAACCGAATCAGGATTGGCGTGATCGACACAGGAGCGGATTTTCAACATCCTGATCTGCGGCATTCTCTCGCCAGAGGCATCAATTTGCTTAATCGGACCATGCTGCCCTATGACGATAACGGTCACGGCACTCATATTGCCGGTACCATCGCGGCATCCAACTATGATGGGGGTATGGTTGGCGTAGCACCTCAGGCGCTGATTCATCCTGTAAAAGCATTTGACCATAACGGAGCCGCCTACGTCTCCGATATTATTCTCGGCATCGATTGGTGCGTATTGAATCGTATCGATATCATCAATATGAGCTTCGGTATGAAATCACGCAGCAAGGCGCTGCTTGATATGGTGAACAAAGCGTATCAAAACGGTATCGTGATCGTAGCTTCCTCGGGAAACGAGGGCAAGCGCCGGAGTATTGACTACCCGGCACGCTATTCCCAGACCATTTCAGTCGGAGCTACCGATAAATACAGACGCATCGCGCCTTTCAGCAACCGGGGACAATTCGTAGACGTGTACGCACCGGGTGAAAAGATCATTTCCTCATGGATACACGGCAAGCATCACGAAATGAGCGGTACGTCTATGGCTACTTCCCACGTGACCGGAAGCATTGCCCTGCTCCTTTCACTGAGACCGGAGATGGAGCCTGGAGAAATCAAAGCACTGCTCAAGCGTACCGCTACACCGCTGCGCCTTCGTAAAAGCACCGGGCGCAACTCTATATCCACGAAACTTGGGGAAGTCGATGCCTTCCGACTGATGCAGGAGGGTACAAAATAACGGATGGAGTAAATGAATCATCTAAACGTTTAACGTTGCGCCCGGCTCCAAAGAGTGAATGACTTTTACAGAGCTTTCGTGTTCGGTCCAACCTTCTCTCATCAGCTCGTCACGCACAAGATCAGTCTGCGGCTTGGGCGCATGAACGAGCACAACCTGTTTACCAGGCAACTCCTTCAACATTTGCCTCACATCCGATATCCCCTGATGCACCTTGTAAATCAAATGCCGAACTATACAACGGTCATTCTGATCTGCATGCTCCAGCAGATGTTTACCAAAAGAACCGCTCGAAGCATGTCCCGTTAAAATAACCCCGTTATGATTACTTTTTCCGCTACCTTCGCCATCCCCCGCACTCGGCGGATGATCTGATAAATACTGATAGTACCCGCGCGCCCGTGGCGAATCCATCATGCCATCCCCGGTTACGATCATAGCCGCAGCATTCTGTTCCAGCAGCCGCACTCGCTCCGCAGCATCACGAGGCACAAAGATCCGGCCACTGTGCAGCACACGTTCTATCCGCGCAGGTGCTTCCAGGCGTAGCCATTCTTTCAAACCGCTCAAGCGCTGCAATCCCTTCCATATGTCCGGCTCTACAATCATTGCTTGTTCAGGGAACTGCTCACTGGCCCACACGATCAACTCCTGTCCCCGGCCAAAGGCGGGCACCGGAAGCAGCACATGACCACCAGAGGACAATATCTGTTCCATCCCGGCTCGCAGCCGCTCCAGCTTCACAGGCTGCGGGTCTATATCCATGCCATAGGCATTATCCATAATGGAGATATCGGCTAGATTGGGTTCCGGTGCATCGGTAGCAAGCAGTTCGGATTCGCGGCTGTAGTCTCCCGAAAAGAATAACCGCTTCCCTTCCATTTCTACCATGTACCACACTGCGCCAGCCAAATGCCCACTGCGTCCCCACATGATCCGCACACCCGGACAAGCCTCCTGCCATACCCCTGACGGCGCTTCATCCTCCAGATAGCGGTAAGTGATGGATTCGATATCCCGTTCGTCGTATGGCAATTTGCCGCCTCTGGATTCTACATAAGTATGCCAGGAGCGGAAATAGGAACCCAACTGCTCGGCGGTGGCCTTTGTCGTCCAGACCTCTCCATGGTATCCATACTTATACAGTAAGGGGAGCGCCATTGAATGATCCTCATGTGCATGAGACAGCAATACAGCGGTCAGCCTCTCCGCCTCCTGCGGCGGAAAAACCGGATACTGCCCGGTTCCTTCCTTTTTCACACCACAATCCAGCATGATACGATGCTGCTTTCCTTCCAAAACATAGCAGGAGCGGCCGTGTTCGCCCGCACCGCCCCAAATTCGAAGCTTGGTCATCATCATTTCCACTTTCTTTGCGAGTTTAAGCTTTCCATTAAGACCAGCAGCAGTGTGGTCAAACCGACCGATATGACCGCCATTGCCATACCAAGCGACACCTGCCCCTGTTCGAACTGGGCAAATATGTAGGTTGCAGACGTCTGAACGGATGGCGGCAAAATCAGCAACGATCCTACCAGCTCGCGTGAAGCAATGGTAAATGTCATCATCCAGCCAGCGAGCATTCCCGGTGCAATCAGCGGCAGCACAATCCGGCGGAATACATAAGACGGGCGACCGCCAAACACCTGTCCTGCCTGAAAAAGAGCAGTGTCTACCTGCGTAAAGGCGCTTTTGACATACTGGACTGTATAAGGAACAAACAAGACAACATACGTCAGAATGACCATACCGTACGTGTTATACAACGGAATCGGCATCCACGGCGAGTTCCACCATAAAATAAGGCCGACTACCATAACAATCCCCGGAACCGTGTTCGGAAGCAAGCTGAATGCATCCACTGTCCGCTGGAGCTTCGTACGTGAGCCGCCAATAACGAGTGCAAACCATGTGCCCAGCACAACGGCAATCGTCGATGCACCCAAAGAGAGAAATACGCTGTTCAGCAGCGCCTCCATGCTCTCTGAGCCCCAAGACAGCAGTTCCTTGTAGTAACCGAGCGTAAAGTTATCCCAAGCCAAGCCGATCCCCCGCAGCTTCATGGTGGAAGCGGCGATAATTGAAAAATAAGGGATACCAATGGACGCAATTAGCAACAATAGGATAAATGTGACACTTAATCCCGTAGTCCAGCCAGATACACGAAGACGGGAAGGACGAGAACCTTTACCACCTACCAGCCTGTATGTATACTTACGGTTGATTACCGATTGCACATACCACACGAGCAGACAGGCGGTTAAAAGCACCGAGGCCATGGATGTCGCCTTGCCGAAATCAATCGGCCAACTGGAAATGTATTTGTGAATTTCCGATGTCATGACTTCATACCCGATACGTCGTCCAAAGGTGGCGGGGGTTCCAAACTCGGCAATCGTTTTGACGAAAATAAGCAGTGCGCCCATTCCGTAAGCCGACAGCAGCAGTGGTAAAATGATCCGGCGGAACCTGTACAGAAAGCCGCCGCCCATAACGGCTCCGGCCTCTTCCAGACTGCCGCCAATCCTGACCAGCGCACCACGCAGCAGCAGGTACAGGAACGGAAACAGATGCAGACTCATGATCATCACCATGCCGCCAAAGCTGAAAAAGAACGGGGTCAAGAAATGCAGGCTCGGAAACAACTGCTCCAAATACCCGTTTTTTTGCATAAACAAAATCCAACCCATGGACCCGATATAGGGCGGGGTCATAAACGGAATCAATAGCACCACATCCAACCAGCGCCAGCTAGCGAGACGCGTGTTGGACATGATCCACGCCAACGGAAGTGCAAGCACCGTCGTTCCGGCAATAACACAGATGCCTAGCCAGATCGAGCCGAACAGCACACCCGCAAATCGGGATGCAGCCAACGTCTGGAAAGGCGCAGACCATTGTAATTGTCCGTCTACATACACACTTTGGATGAAAATTTGTAGTAACGGCAGCACGATCAGTAAAGCAAGCGCGATCAGAGCAAGTATTAGACTCCACGCTCTGATCTGTTTGGCGGATGAGACCCCCATCCGCTTACTTGAACATTTGCGTGAACTTCTCTGTCACGTCAGGACCATGCTCGCCCATCCATTCCCAATTGGTTTTCAGCAACGGAATCTCATCCAGATTGGCGCGCTTATCTGCTTTGACATCCGTGCGGCCCGGAAGCAAGGAAGCGTCCGCTACCAGCTTCTGTGCCTCGTCCGACAGCAGATAGTCAATGAATGCCTTGGCATTCTGCTCATGCTGCGTCGATTTGAGAATCGCCGCAGGGCGCGGGCTGATGACTGTTCCTTCCTTCGGATAAACAATGTCGATCGGCTCGCCTTTGGCCTTGGCCTTGTAAGTCATGTAATCAACCGCAGCAGCGACCATGCTTTTGGCTCCGGTAATTACCGGGTCCAGCGCTTCCTGATTGGCTCCAGCCATCGCTACGCCGTTAGCCTTGTACTGCTCGAACAACGTCCAGCCCCCATCGCCATTGGCACTCAGGTAGCCTGTCATAAAATCCAGCGCCGAACCAGACAGCGACGGATCAGGAATGTTAATTTGGTCCTTGTACTCCGGCTTCGCGAGATCGGCCCATGAAGTCGGCGGTGTCTTCACCAGCTTGGTGTTGTATGCGATACCTAATGCGGAAGCACTGGTGCTGAAGTAGTTGCCTTCCTTGTCAGACCAATCGGGATTCAGCTTGTCCGCGTTTTTGGCATCCGGGTAAGGGAGCGTAAGGCCGTCTTTTTTCAAGCCTTGCACGGACGGAAGAGATGCCAGTACCACCACATCTGCTACCGGATTCGCCTTCTCAGCTTCCATCCGGGCCAAAATTTTACCCGTCGTTCCCTGGAACAGCTCGACCTTCACTCCACTTTGCGCCTCATACCCCGCTACCAGCTTTTTCGCCAGCCCGTCAGGGCCTGCGCTGTAGATAACCAACTTCTGATCGGTGTATGCCGCTCCGGCTTGTCCTGCTGATCCGGTGGCTTGCGCTCCATCCTTGGATGGTGTAGCCGTTCCACAGCCTGCGACAGCCAGTCCAAAGGTCAATGTTAATGCGAGCATCGCGCCCTTTTTCCAACCTGTACGAAAAACGTGCTTGTTCATCATCTTGTGTTATACCCCTTTTCCCTATGAATCGAGTTGGTGGATGTGTTGCGGTGATACCCAAATTTGCTTTTGTTCCCCGATAGGCAAGCGAGTGGAATGATATGCAGTCCATAGCTCGCCGTTCTCTGCCAGTATACGGATTTCATAACGGTCCCCAACATAGCTGATATGACGAATCTCCACTGTAAAAGAGCGCTGATCCACTTGATCCTGTTCCCAGCGGACATGCTCGGGACGGAATAGTGTTCGTTCCGGCTCCAGCCAGTTCGATTTGCCGATGAACCTCGCCACCTCTGGATGAGATGGACGACCGTAGATCACCTCCGGTGTTCCGGTCTGCAAAATATGTCCGCTTCTCATGACGACCACTTCATCGGACATTGACATGGCCTCGATCTGATCATGGGTGACGTACAGGGCAGTCAGCCCCAGATCGCGCACCAGCGACAGCATTTCGATGCGCATCTCTTCGCGGAGTACCGCGTCCAGCGCACTGAGCGGCTCATCGAACAAGACAAGCCGCGGCCGGATGGCAACCGCACGGGCAAAAGCGACCCGCTGCTGCTGGCCACCAGACAGTTGATGAGGATACCGATCCTCCATCCCCGACAGTCTGACCTTGTCCAGCGCCTCCAGCACCGCTATTCGCAACTCCTTGCCACGCACGCTACCAGAACCGGGGCCTTTTCCATGCTTGTTCGCACGCAGGCCGAAGGCCACGTTTTCAAACACCGTCATATGCGGCCACAGTGCGAAATCCTGAAACACCATGCCAAAATGACGAAGATGCGCGGGAATATCCTTTTTGCGTTCAGCCGAAAAAAGAACTTCCTCTCCCATCGTGATCGTGCCGGTATCCGGCGTCTCCAGCCCTGCGATCATGCGCAGAAGCGTTGTTTTCCCGCAGCCGGAGGGCCCGAGCAGTGTCGTGAATTGTCCCCGCCTTACGACCAGATTCGTCTCGTGCAATGCGGTCATATGGCCGAAGGTTTTACTCAACCCGTGAATATACAAATCCTGATTCATCGCATTACCTGCCTGTTCTTATGACTGACCCCAGTGTAAAGCTTGAATTCGCAGCCTGTGTTATTGGAAAGTTAAAACAAAATTAATTATTTCAATGAATTGTGTTAACACTCATAGATTTAATCTATATAGAGGGGATTGATACCGCAGCGTATGAGGCGGGCATGAGTTTCCGATCAACCTGAAAGTGGGGCATTCCAAGTGAATTTAAGTCTTTTGAAGCTGCATATTGTAGAGTTGCTGGACAAGCACCATAAAATTACCACAGTAGCCGAGCTTCTCGGCCTGAAACAACCGACCATTACCTTTCATATGAGAAATCTGGAGCGGGATTTGGGGGTGAAGCTGTTCGACACGCGTATGGGAAAAATCATTCTGACGGATGCCGGGCACGCGCTGCTCCATTATGCTGCCAAGATTAATGCGCTTGCCGCCGAGGCTGAGCGGGTTGTATGCGAGTTCGACACACTCCAGCGGGGGAGCATTCGAATCGGCGCCAG
This sequence comes from Paenibacillus sp. LT-B23, assembly GCF_059417685.1. Taxonomy (NCBI): domain Bacteria; kingdom Bacillati; phylum Bacillota; class Bacilli; order Caryophanales; family Paenibacillaceae; genus Paenibacillus; species Paenibacillus sp. LT-B23. Next base: position 21,560 of record NZ_JBSQBM010000030.1, read on the forward strand.
CTATGTACCGGCTACCTATGTGCTTCCTGCGGTGCTGCACCGTTTTGCCCGGGAACATCCAGGGATTCATATTGCCCTGTCCGTGAAAACAGCTCCAGTGATCAAGGACATGCTCGCCCGTCACGAAATTGACCTTGGCGTTATTTCAACAGAGCCGTTTCAAGTGCCCACGCTGGTATCGGAATCCTTGGGCGAGGATGAGCTGGTGCTGATCTGCGCACCTGAGCACCCGCTCGCAAGCGAAACCGATTTAACACCTGAGCGAATCTCTTCTTCCTCTTTCGTGCTGCACGGCAAGGATTCCAGCACACGCCAAATGACCGACAAATGGCTGGAGCGTGGCGGACGCCGTCTCCCCTCCTATTTGGAGCTAGATTCGCTGGAGGCGATCAAACAGGCGGTCATGCTGGGAGAGCATGTCTCTTTTGTCTCCCGCATAGCTGTGCAGTCCGAGGTCGAACGCGGGATGCTGGTCATACGGCCCATTCCGGGCCAGCGTGTGGAGCGGTACATTTATATGGTTAGCAATAAGGACCGTCACCGCTCGGCGCTAATCCGCGAATTTGCTGAATATTTGTCAGGGAACCAAGAATAAATCTTACCTGTCATATAGAAATTATGTTATTTTTTAACCGGAGTACCAGCTTGCCTTGACATACGACTGACATTACACCCGTAAAGTGTAGCGTGTACCCCCATTCGGACGAACAGGAGATGATTGGATGAAAACTGGTCTTCGTATCACAAAGGCTTTGTCGGTATTAACCCTAAGTGCAGTGCTGCTTGTAACGGGATGGAAAGGTGCCGAGCCTGCACAGGCTGCCGCCAATGCCACACCAAGCTATGAGGTAAAGCTGCTGCTGGATACAGCTCAGGTCCTCAATGCGGACGGCTCTTTGAAAAGCAGCGTAGCCAACGAGTTTCAAATTAGCGAAGCTGCGCAACGATTGAGCGTCGAATATTTTGACACGGATCAACTGCAATTGAACAACGAGGGCTGGAATGTCAGATTTCGCAAAAAAGAAGATAAAAAGAATTATGAATTAACCTACAAGAAGCGGTACACAGTCACGAACGGAGATATCAACGCGGCTCTCACCCAAGCGAATAAAGAAGGCTTCAGCGCATCCGACGATAACTACGATGCTGAAGTGGATTGGGGTTATAGCAAGCAGACGCTGAGCTTTTCCAATGATAAAAAAACGAACGCTTCCAAAGGATTAACCCTTCCTTCCCCGGATCAGGCGTTAAAGCATCTATTGGACAATCTTCCGGGCAAGCTGCAAAACTGGAAAACCAGCAACTGGGGCAAACAAACCCTGGCAGACTCCAGAGTACGCGGTCCTGTACAGGTCAGCAAATATGGAGGCAGCTTCCAAGGATTGGATACCGACGTTGAAGTCTGGCCTATCCGCAGTGCGAACGGATCAGGTACAGATAACATCATCGAAATCTCCTTCAAAACCTCGGACTACAGCGTTGCCGCCAGCAATCGCACCAAGCTGATCAATCTGCTGCAATCCAAAGGATGGCTGGTTCCCGCCGATTCCCTGAAAACAAATTTAGTGCTGGAACGCTACTAAGCTGCTCGAACAAAAAAGGAACCGCACGTGCCACCCTGCTGGGGATGGTACGGACGGTTCCTTTTATCATTAAAATGGTTGCTTACATGCGTTCCGGTGCAGACACGCCTACCAGCTTCAGCACATTGGCAATGGTGGTGCGCACCGCGCCAAACAGCGCCAAACGAGCCTGCGTTTGAGCGGCATCCTCAGTGATCACACGTTCTGCCTTATAGTAGCTGTGGAACAGCGATGCCAACTCATAGACGTAGCGAATCATACGGTGTGGCGCAAAGCTCGCAGCCGCTACCGATACTTCCTCCGGCAGCTCGCCGATTTTGCGCAACAGGTCGTATTCATGCTCAGCCGTCAGTTTGGACAGATCAACCTCTGCCAACGGCAGTACGGCAATTCCTTGCTCCTCGGCTTGACGGTATACGCTGCACGCGCGAGCGTGGGCATATTGCACGTAGAATACCGGATTTTCATTGGAAGTGGAAATCGCCAAATCCATGTCAAAATCCAGATGCGAATCCATGCTGCGCATCGTGAAGAAGTAGCGGATCGCATCCACGCCCACTTCTTCCATCAGGTCTTCCATCGTCACGGCCTTACCGGTACGCTTGGACATTTTCACCTTTTCCCCGTTTTGGAACAGGCTGACCATTTGGGCAATCAGCACTTTGAGCTTATCCGGGTCGTTACCCAGTGCTTCCATAGCTGCTTTCATCCGTGGAATGTAGCCGTGGTGATCCGCTCCCCAAATGTTGATGATCGTATCATACCCACGGGCGTATTTGTCGCGATGGTAAGCGATATCCGGGGTCAGGTACGTGTATGTACCGTCATTTTTGATCAAGACACGGTCTTTATCGTCGCCGTACTTGGTTGTGTTCAGCCATGTGGCTCCGTCCTTCTCGTATATCTCCTCACGGTCACGCAGCTCGTTCAGCGCTTTAAGCACTTCACCGTTCTCATACAGCGATGTTTCGCTGAACCAGGAGTCAAAAGGTACACGGAACAGCTCCAGATCGCGCTTGATCTTGTTCAGTTCCTTTTCCAGACCGTAGTCACGGAAATAAGCTGCGCGGTCGCCCGGTGTCAAAGACAGCAGGGAATCGCCCTTCTCGGCCACCAGTTCCTTGGCAAATCCGATAATGTCCTCACCGTGATAACCGTCCTCCGGCATCTCAGCAGGCTGTCCCAGCTCTTGCAAATAACGCGCCTCAATCGAGCGGCTCATGTTGTAAATCTGGTTACCCGCATCATTAATGTAGTATTCACGAGTTACTTTGTATCCGGCAAAATCAAGCACGTTGCAGAGGGCATCCCCTACTGCCGCACCGCGCGCATGGCCCAAGTGAAGGCTACCTGTCGGGTTCGCACTGACGAACTCGATTTGTACCTTTTTGCCTGCACCTTCCTGCACACGTCCGTAATCTGCTCCCTGTTCCTGCACTTGCTGAATAACTGCATAGAGGTAGCTCTTGTTCAGGCGGAAGTTAATAAAGCCCGGTCCGGCAATTTCCGCGCTTTCAATTGAAGCGGCAGCCAAGTCCATATTTGCGATCAAATCTTCTGCAATTTGACGCGGGTTTTTCTTCGCAATACGGGTAAGCTGCATCGCAGCATTCGTAGCCAAATCACCGTGCGACTTGTCCTTCGGCACCTCCAGTGTGATTGTCGGCAGCTCTTCGCGGCTCACGATACCGGCAGCCAGTACCGCTGCCTCGATAGCTGAGGTCACCTTTTGATTAATGAGTTCCAGTGGATTGCTTGTCATGATTGTTGCTCCTCCTGTATATACAAACTGATGGCAAAGTGCCCCGAGAAATCCTCAAATACGTATAGATCATAAGTCCAGCTCACCTGTCCGGTAAATCCGTCCATCCGAATATCGAGCTTCTGCGTATGCGCAGACATGTTCAGGCTTAAATAAGGCGATCGGTAAAATCCCGGCAATCTTAGTCCCAGCGCAAATGACTGCTCCGACTGCACCTCACCGTGGCGAATCAGCTTAAGCTCATCCGGTCCGATTTTGACCGTGTTCCGTGTCGTTCCGCCCTCAGGTCCCTCTTGGGGTTCATCGTACCTTATATATAGATGCTTCCCACGCATGATCGCTTCTCCGGGAAGCTCCTGCACCACATCTTCTCCGTCATGATGACTATGAAGACGGATTTGGACCTTTGCATTGTGTGGCATGTGTTCAAACTCCATTCTATCGCTATCCTACTGTACTACTATATCCAGTTCCCGTTTGCAATTCAAATGAGATTTTACAAAAAGATGCTTTCATCCACAAAAAAAACAGCTACCGCGGAGTGACCTCATCGGATGCCTGGCTGAAGCTTTCGATAAATCGGGAAGCCAGAGAAGACATGTATCTATCCTTCAGCCAGACAGCCGCCACACGAGTATGCAATTCTTCACACATAATTTCCTTCACAATTAACTGGTTATTACTGCCCAGAGACAGCGCGGACCGTGAAATCATACCGATCCCCAATCCTTCATTGGCCCAATGAAGCGTAGTGCGGGCATCATCGTTTTTGCAAAAGACATCCGGCTCAAAGCCATGCTTCATGCAGGCATCGAGTATCAGTTGCTCAAAGCGGCGGTATACGATGAGGGGTCTATCTTTCAAATCAGACAGCGGAATCGTCTTCTGGTCAGGGTTCCAGTCATGCTCTTCTGTCATCACCGCGACCATCGGCTCGGAGGCTGCATATCTGCACCCCAGATCGGTGGTGTTGAACGGCGTTCTGACGATACCAACCTCTACAATCCCCTTGTTCAACAGATCGAGGATCATGAACGTATTTCCCTCATGAATTTCGAATTTTACGCCCGCATAGGTTTTGTGAAATTCGGAAAGCCTGTCTTTCATCAGGGCTGCGCCGGAAGAAGAGACGGTTCCAATCGTGAGCGTTCCCTTCATACCCTTGGCAAAATCATTTATTTCCCTCATCGTGGCATCGGTCAGCTCCAAAATCTGCTTGGCCCTGTTCTGCAAAATGATTCCGGCCTCTGTCAGATGAATGCTTCGCGGGCCTCGATGCACGAGCTTTACACCCAGCTCTTCCTCCAACTGCATGAGCTGTTGACTTAGGGGAGGCTGTGCGATTTTCAGCTTTTTGGCTGCCGCTGTGATTTGTCCTGCCTCTGCAATCGCCAGAAAATACTTAAGATGTCTCAATTCCATCATGAACCTCCGGTGCTGATATATGTAATACATATACCTCTAATATATATTAAATATTATTCATATGGTTTGGGATATGCCATAATCATATTCAGTTATCAGGTTGGGTCAACGGGCTTTATACATTATTCAGGTTAGGTGATGGTTTATTTGCTGAAATTTGCTGTTTTTTTGAAACCCTATAAAAAGGAAAGCATTCTTGGGCCTCTGTTTAAACTGATTGAGGCTATTCTGGAATTGTTGCTGCCTACCATGGTAGCTCTAATGATCAATCATGGCGTGGGCAAAGGAGATACCCATTATGTTTGGCAAATGGGTCTATTGATGCTGCTTATGACCGTGCTGGGCTTTGGCAGCTCAATGGTATGCCAGTTTTACGCAGCCCGGGCCTCTCAGGGATTCGGAACCACGCTGCGCAATACGATGTTTAAGCACATTTCATCGTTCTCTTATGCCGATCTCGATAAGTTTGGTACGCCCTCACTCATTAATCGGATCACGAACGATGTGAATCAGCTCCAGACGGCAGTGGCGATGCTGATTCGTCTGGTCATTCGCGCTCCTTTTATTTGTATTGGGGCTATTATCATGTCGATGATCTTGGACTTTCGCCTTGCTCTGGTTCTGTTGGCAGCTACGCCGATCCTGGCTTTGATCCTGTATCTGGTGATTACGAAGGCTTCACCGCTGTACCGAATGTATCAGAAAAAGCTGGACAACATCGCTCTTGTGCTAAGCGAAAATCTTACAGGGGTAAGGGTCATACGGGCCTTTGCCAAAAGAGGAGCTGAACGAGTCAAGTTCAACACAGCATCGGATGACCTGACCCAAACCGCCATTCGTGTCGGGCGTATTTCCGCTTTGCTCAGCCCGGCCACCTTGTTGGTGGTTAACGGAGCCATTATTGCGATTCTGTGGGTCGGCGGCATTCATATTCAATACGGATCTCTTACGCAAGGGGAGATTATTGCTTTTATTAATTATATCACGCAGATTTTGCTGGCTCTGATCGTGGTGACCAATTTAATCATTCTGTTCACCAAGGCCGCAACCTCGGCAGCACGGATTCAGGAAGTTCTGGATACACAAGCTTCGATTTCCGATGTGACTACGACTACAAATCAGTCTGAATCAAATGAACAGGACACCGTACCGACTATCGCTTTTGACCACGTCTCCTTCGGATACAATAAAACGGGGCAATTGGCGCTTAACGATGTTACCGTAAACATCTACCCTGGTGAAACGGTCGGCATCATCGGAGGAACGGGTTCGGGAAAATCAACATTTGTGAATCTCATTCCCCGGTTCTATGATGCGGTGGAGGGGCATGTGCAGGTTGATGGCATTGACGTTCGCCAATATAAGCTTGAGCCATTGCGGCAAAAAATCGGGATTGTTCCACAGAAGGCGCTGCTGTTCACCGGCACCATAGCGGATAATATTCGCTGGGGTCATGAACACGCCACCGATGAGGAAGTCGCCCGGGCTGCAGCGATTGCGCAAGCGGATGAGTTCATTTCCAATCTGCCCGAAAAATACGATGCTCCGATTGCACGCGGGGGTCTTAATCTGTCGGGAGGTCAAAAGCAACGTCTCACCATTGCTAGAGCTATTGTAGGGAATCCGGAAATCCTTATTTTAGATGATTCCTCAAGTGCACTTGATTTTGCAACCGATGCCGCCTTGCGTACATCGTTACGGGAAAACAGCAGCAGCATGACCGTCCTGCTTGTCTCGCAACGGGTGAGCAGCGTACAGCATGCCGATAAAATTATTGTGTTTGATGAAGGACAAATTGTCGGTGTCGGCACACATGAACAGTTGATGAGCAGCTCCGATGTATACCAGGAAATTAATCGTTCCCAGCTCTCAACGCAGGAGGTAGACCAATGAGCGCCAAGGAAACCTGGAGAAGATTGTTAACCTATGTAGGTCAATATAAAAAAACAACTTTTTGGGTCATTATCAGCGCGATTCTCAGCGTGCTTGCCAGTCTGATCGGCCCCTACATGATTGGTCAGGCCATCGACCACATGGTGGATAAGGGTGCGGTGGATTTTAGAGGGATTGCGCACATTCTTGCCGGATTAGGCATGGTGTATGCCGTAGGCAGTTTGTTTAGCTGGCTGCTCACCTATTTGACGAACCGTATTGCTTATCAGACGGTCAATGATATGCGGCGGGAGTTATTTGATCATTTTAATATCCTCCCGTTAAGCTTCCACGACAATCACCCGCAAGGTGACAGCATCAGCCGTTTTGTGAACGATATGGATGCTGTGTCAGATGGATTGCTGCAAGGCTTTTCTACTTTGATTACCGGGATTATTACGATTATAGGCTCGATTGTGCTTATGCTGTACATCAGTCCAATGATGACGCTGGTCGTGCTGGTGTCAGCTCCGGTCACGTATGGTGTGGCACGGTTCATTACCACACGATCCCAGCGCATGTTCCGCGAACAGGCCCAAATTTTAGGAAGTCTGAATGGTTATGTAGAGGAAATGATCGGCGGACAGCGGGTGGTCACAGCCTTTCACTATGAAAACCGTTCGTTTGAGGAATTTTCCGCCAAAAACGAACAATTGTATCAAGCCGGGGTGAAGTCACAGTTTTACGGATCATTGTCCAATCCCTCCACTCGGCTGGTGAACAACATGACCTTCTCGGTCACGGCGATGATCGGCTGTATATCCATCATTTTGGGTGTGATTTCGGTAGGGGGATTATCAAGTTTTCTGATCTATACGAACCTGTTTGCCAAGCCTTTTAATGAAATTACGGGTGTTCTGACCCAGTTCCAGTCGGCTACGGCTTCTGCCCAGCGCATATTTGCTATTTTGGACTCGCCGCCTGAGCAGCCGGAAAAATCGAACGCCGTACAGCTGGAGCGCAGCAAAGGCACGATTCTTTTTGATCATGTGAAATTCTCCTATAACCCGGAACGTACGCTCATTACGGACTTTAGTCTGGAGGTTAAGCCGGGTACCCGTGTTGCGATTGTCGGGCAGACCGGAGCTGGTAAAACCACACTCGTCAACCTGCTCATGCGGTTCTATGATGTAGATAACGGCTCGATATCCATCGACGGGGTCAATATCAATGACATGAGCCGGGACAGTCTGCGGACTAATTTTGGTATGGTACTTCAGGATACATGGCTGTTCAGCGGTACGATTCGGGACAATATCGCTTACGGAAAGCCGGAAGCGACGGAAGAAGAGATTATTGCGGCTGCAACGGCTGCCAATGCACATAGCTTCATCAAGCGGCTGCCTCATGGCTATGATACGGTCATCAGCGGTTCAGGCGACAGCCTGTCGCAAGGTCAAAAGCAGTTGCTCACCATCGCGCGGGTAATCCTCGTCGATCCACCTATGCTCATTCTGGATGAAGCGACCAGCAGTATAGACACCCTGACAGAAGCGCGTATTCAGAAGGCGTTTATGAAAATGATTGCCGGACGCACCAGCTTTGTGATCGCCCACCGACTATCAACCATCCGCGAAGCGGATCTGATTTTATACATGAAAAACGGCGATGTAGTCGAAAGCGGAACCCATGAGGGCCTGCTTGCAAGCGGTGGGCATTATGCCTCGCTTTATAACAGCCAGTTCACTACGGCCTAGCATAGCGGATTGAGGGGATAAGCCGATTGCTCTTATGCAATCGGCTTTTTGGGCTGTGATGTATGCTAAAGCAGAAGGTACTTCGTTAACAACTTCGGAATCGAGTCGGTGTTAGAAATGCAGTTTCATTTACGCACTTTCTTTATTGAATACACAGCGAGATATCCTAGTGCTAATAAGCCTGTGTTTATAAAGCAAACTATTAAACCGCTTACCTCTACTTTTTCGATAAGTAAATATATAGCAAAAAAGTCCGGTGAAAAATGAACAACCCTTTCTGAGAAAGATATCTACAAAAAGAATATGTATATGATAATGTGTGAATTTAATTTAAATTATATAACACATAAGCCAAGCCTTGGATATGACAGGCTTGGCTTATTTTCTTACTCTAAGCTAGAAATTAGTGAAACTATTATGTAGTCCATCAATACCAGTTGGCCCGTCTCACGAATGCCTCAGCTTCAGATTCCTGCGCTCGTAGCGGTTGGATGGTCCACTTGCTCACTTTCCTGAAAATCTCGGCGATAGAACCAGCCGATCAGGACAGCAATGGTCGTCATAGCCGCAGCCAGCAGGTATACCTGCACCATACCAAAGCGGTCTGCATACCAGCCCAGGAACAGCAAAGATAGGCCGAAAGCGAGATTCGTAAGCACATCGATACCCGCCATCACTTTGGGAAGCTGAGCGGCCGGGGCACTCGTTTGCAGCAAGGTGCGGCGAATGATGCCAGCCATTTGAACCGGTAAGCCAGATACAGCAAAAAGAACAAGCGCAGCGACCGGGATCGTATTGAGCGCAAACACTATCGTAATCAGCACATACACAAGCAACGCTCCGAGCATGTACAGGAAGCTGTTCTTTTGCAGCCGCTTAACCAAGCCGACGACAAGCAGCCCACCCAGAATTGTTCCGGAGAAAAAGGAAGCATTCATAAAGCCCCACCAGCTTGCATCCTGATGCAGCACCTGAGTAACATACGCCAAAATAAATACACCCAGCCAGGAGGTTCCCCCAATGGTATCCACACTATCCACGATCATCAGAGACCGGATGCGGCGGTTATGCCAAATGATTTTCCATCCTTCACCAAGCTCCTTCCAGTGAGAGCCTTTTTCTTTTGACTTTGCTGTATCTGTTGAATTGTTCGAGGATTCTGAGGATTCGGGGCTTAATTGCTTTTGTTCCAGCGGATCACGAATGAATGAAGTAACAGTTACAGCCACCAAATAACAACAGGATGCGATCACAAGCGTATTTAGGGAACCGAGCCAGGCCACAATAATGCCGCTCAACGCCCAGCCTGCACATTTAACCACTTGATCACTGACCGCCACCATGCCGTTCGCACGCATCAGCCCCTCGCCAGTTGCCAATCGGGGTACAAGCGCATTACGTGCCGGGTTGGTCCAGCCATCCAAAAATGACATGCCGAACACCATCACAAAAATGAACAGAAACGACCTCTGCTCAGGTGTGATCCACAGGTAAAGCAGGAGTAATGTAAAAATGACAAACTGCCCAAATTGGGAAAACAGCAACACCCTCGTTAGCCGGAAACGACTGAGAACCACGGGAGCCACCAGTCCACTAAGCACCTGCGCAGACAAGCGGAACAACGGAATTAAAATGGTCGTCATTAAAGAATTACTGGAGCTGAACACCAATACCACTACACTCAACATGTAGATGATATCTGCTACGTTGGAGATCGTCTGAGACCCCCACAGATAATAAAAAGAACGTCTGATCAAAACAACTTCCCCCTCTTTCGTACATTGCCGATTTGGTTTGTTTACATAACCAAACCTCCCCTAGATGATATTTCAATTCTGTCTAATGTTTGGTTTTTTGTATATTCTACACACACCCTTAAATTTCCTTCTTTTATCTTAAAAGGAAATCCGCTGTCCAGTATGCTCTCACGCTCATTTGCCCCTTTTATTAAATATCAAAAAAGCGCCTATAGCGCTCTTTTTCACCCAAAAACAGGTTACAAAGAATGCCTAGACGCTTACTAAATTTACATTTAAATTATTTACAGAGCCGAGCAACATTTCACAGATACAAGGGCTACTTCGTCAAATCCTCCACAAATTTAGGCAGCACGAACGCTGCTTTGTGCAGACGCGGACTGTAATATCGGGTGTCCATTTCGGGAATCTGTGCCTCGTCGACTTCGAGCGGATCATACTTTTTGCTGCCGAATGTGAATGTCCACAGGCCGCTCGGATAGGTCGGAATATTCGCCCCGTACACACGTACAATCGGGAAAATCTCCTTCACATCTTTGTTGACCTTCTGAATCAGATCGGCTTTGAACCAAGGGTTATCTGTTTGCGCCACAAAAATGCCATCTTCCTTCAACGCTTCAAAGATGCCTTGGTAAAAACCGCGTTCAAACAGCGGTGCTGCCGGGCCAACGGGTTCCGTGGAATCGACCATAATGACGTCGTATTCATTTTTGTGCTCCAGAATATGCATGTAGCCATCATTGACCAGCACTTCCACATTAGGCTCGTCCAGCTTTCCGGCAATTTCGGGCAAATATTGTTTGGAATATTCGATTACCTTACCGTCGATTTCAACCAGCACGGCCTTTTCGACCTCAGGGTGCTTGATGACCTCACGAATAACACCGCCATCGCCGCCGCCCACCACCAAAACCTTCTTTGGATTCGGGTGTGTGTTCAGAGCCGGATGCGCTACCATTTCATGATAAACGAACTCATCCTTCACGGTCGTCATCACCATGCCGTCCAGTACGAGCATATTGCCAAATTCCTCGGTCTCCATCATCGCCAGATCCTGAAAATCCGTTTTCTCGGAGACATAGGTCTGTTTGATTTTTGCCGTAATGCCGAAAGAGGAAGTTTGCTTCTCCGTAAACCACAAGTCCATCATTTCAACCTTCTTTCTCATTAAGTATATGTCCGACAATTCCTTTATCATCCAGGTCGCACCCTCGTTGTTCTTTCTGGTCGTGGCAATATAAATAGCGACTTCATTATATCTATAACACGATATCTGCAACACATAATCGCCGGGTTTGATATATTTATTGTAACCAAACACACTGTACTTTCACACTTTTTCGCATTATAAGCGATACCCGGATAGACTGCAAAAGCCTTTTTAGATTGGATCTTGTATAAAATGTACACGTACGCGCATCTGATGAATAGACGCTTTCGGATTGACAATACTGAGAACATCAACCAAGGAAGGAGGTGGCATGATGGCCGGTACAACTAAGCAATCCCCCAAGCGCAAACCGCTCTGGGTTCGATGGTTTCAGGGACTGCTGTCACTCACCATTCTGACGGTCATCGCCGCCTGCATTCTGCTCGCATATTTATATACGACCAGTCTTCCGCTCGCGGATACGGATCGGAATTCACGGCTGCTCGACAGTCAGGGGAAAGTCATTGCTACCTTCTCTGCCGGAGGCAAGGAGTCTATCCCTGTCCAACTGGATCACATTTCACCCGATCTGATTGCGGCTACGCTGGCTGTAGAAGACCGGAAGTTTTATGATCATTTCGGGTTTGATTTCAAAGGTCTGGGCCGGGCGGTGCTCGTCAATGTGACCCGTTGGGACATGTCGCAAGGGGCCAGCACGCTGACACAGCAGCTTGCACGTAACCTGTATCTGTCCCATGAAAAAACCTGGACACGCAAGGCCAAGGAAGCCATCTACACAGCGCAGTTGGAAATGAAGTACACCAAGGACGAGCTGCTGCAAATGTATTTGAACGAAATCTACTATGGTCACGGTGCCTACGGCATTGAGGCAGCTTCCCAGATGTATTTTGGCAAATCCGCCAAAGATCTCGATCTGGCTGAAAGCACACTGCTGGCAGGTATTCCGAAAGGACCAACCTACTATTCGCCGTATAATCATATGAAAAACGCCAAGGATCGGCAAAAGGTTGTACTCGATTCCATGGCACTCACTGGCAAGATCACTCAGGCCGAAGCCACCAAGGCCTATGGGGAAATGCTTGCCCTGCGGCCCGAGAGCCAGCGCAGGACGGTCGAAGCCGCGCCCTGGTTCCGCGATTACGTTCGCCAGCTCGTGATTCATCAGCTTGGGATTAGCGAGGGCGTGCTAGAGCATGGCGGTCTGAGTATTTATACCACGCTGGACATGCACATGCAGCAGGCAGCCGAGGCTGCAGTAAGCGAAGGCATGAAGAGCAGCAACGGTCTGGAGACGGCGCTGATCTCTATCGACCCGCGTAGCGGACACGTCAAAGCGATGGTCGGCGGAGCCAACTATGTCGCCAACCAGTACAACCATGCGCTCGCCACGACCCGGCAGCCTGGATCGTCCTTCAAGCCGATTATGTATCTGAGCGCACTTGATTCCGGAGAATTGACGAGTACGTCCAAGTTCGAAAGCCAACCGACGTTGTTTCACTACGACAACAACCGCAAAACCTATAAGCCCAAAAATTTTGGAGACAAATATTTGGGCGAAATTGATCTGCGACGCGCGATTGCGGCGTCCGATAATATTTATGCCGTAAGCACCATTTTGAAGGTAGGAACGGATAAGGTCATGGACCTTGCCCGCAAAATGGGTATCACGAGCGAGCTGAAACCCGTGCCTTCGCTGGCGCTGGGCGTGTCGCCCGTCAGCCCGTTCGAGATGGCCTCGGCCTTCTCGGTCATCGGCAGCGGCGGGCAAAAGGTCGCTCCGGTGGCGGTGCTGCGCATCACCGATGCAGTCGGGCGCTCGCTCTATGAAGCGCCGCAGGCCGCGCCCGAGCAGGTGGTGAAGCCCGCCTCCGCCTACGTCCTCACACGCCTCATGGAAGGCGTGTTCGAGGAAGGCGGCACCGGCAACCGGGTCGCGAAGCTGATCAAGCGCCCGGTTGCCGGCAAGAGCGGCACGACCAACACCGATGCGTGGATGGTCGGCTTCACACCCGAGCTGTCCACCGCCGTCTGGGTCGGCTACGACAAGGGTAAGGCCATCAGCACGCAGGATGCCCGGCGGGCGGCACCGATTTTCGCGCAGTATACGGAGAAAGCACTGGAGAATGTGCCGCCCAAAATCTTTCCCATTCCTGACGGCGTCGTCAGCGCCTACATTGATCCGGCCAGCGGCAAGCTGGCTGCACCGGACAGTCCCGACAAGCGGCTGGAAGTGTTCGTAAGCGGAACAGAGCCGAAGGAAACACTGTCGGGGCAGAACAACCCGCCGGAAGCAACGCAGAATGACCAAGCAGAGCAGCAGGCAGAGAAGAAGTCATGGTGGAGCAATTTCAAGCGATGGTGGATGGATTAATCACAAAAAAAGACTGAAGGAACGCTATCAGTGCTCCCTCAGTCTTTTTGTTTTCTTTTTACATCAACCGCAACATCATGCTTACCAATAGCAGCTAAACGACTCAATGCGGTTGGTGTCTATCCCAAAATATGTCCAGAAACGGCCGTTCCACCGGAATCCCGCCACTGATGTTCTGCCTACAAAGACCGGATACAGCCAGAAGCGCTCTCCATTCGTCAGCCATATAAACGTGTTGCGGAACAAGCAGCCGGAAATGGCTCCGGGATCAATAGCATAGGCCGAGACCAGCGGCTTCGGTGGTGTAAATTGCGGTGGTGGAGCAGTCGGAGCCTGAACGCCTTGTGGTCCTCCTTGCGGACCGAATGATCCCGGCGGCGGCGAAAACGACCCTTGCCCTGTTGACGGGCCAAAAGGACCCTGTGTTGTACCAGGAAATTGTGGACTCGAAGGGCCTGTTCCTGGCGGCATGGATGGACCCGGAAACCCCGTTTGCGGTCCGAAAGGACCCTGTGGCATTAAAGACATGCGGTTCACTCCTTGTGCTCTAGGCTGATGTATCCTATGCGTGACATCAGCCCGTGGACTGGGCGAATCCCCATACCGCCACTGCATTTTGCTATTTCGCCCCTTTACATCCATAATTCTTACATCCTGACCCAATTAACTCCCTGTCCGAGAGTATGATTTTCTTCATGACGTGCTTCTTATATCGCTGAATATTTCCTTTAAAAAAGAGAGAAGATGTTAACATCTAACATCCAGTCCAAGGAGTTGACCTTATGCAGGATTCCAGTCCAAAAATTACAACATTTTTCATGTTCTCCGGTCAAGCAGAAGAAGCCATGCAATTTTATACCTCTGTTTTTGAGCCATCCAACATCATCAGTGTATTCTATCAAGAGGATGGAAGCGTGTTACATGCTGTATTCGCTCTAAAAGGTCAAACCTTCATGGCTATTGACCAGAACCATCAGGACAAGCACCCTTTTACTCCGGCTCTATCGCTGTTCGTCACCTGTGACTCGGAAGAAGAAATTCATCGCGTGTTTGATCAGCTATCGCAGGAGGGACAAGTTCTAATGTCGCTCGAGGCCTCGCCCGTAAGCCAGCTATTTGGCTGGGTTCAAGATAAGTACGGAGTTTCATGGCAGTTGAATTTGGCAAAAGGGTAACCTACGATATCCTAATATTCCGATTTGCAAAATAACCCGACTAAGATAACTCTGATCTCAGTCGGGTTATTTATTGTTGAAGTGCATTCATGATCACATGCTGACCTTACCTTGATGATCATGTTTGGCATGTTCATTCTGGCATTGCTTACCTAGATGAAAAAGGAGTAGACCCCCCCAACCAAGGTATCAGTCTACCATTCGACCCTACTGCCGTACACGATTAGAATTATTATACGCTAATCTCCTAAAATCAAAAACAGACTACATAGAATTATCTACTTCATGCGATCAATACTTTCAACAAATTCGCGATTCCGTTCCAGACAAATTACAGCATGTTATATTGAATAAAAAACATACTGGTCAATTCCTGTCTGTTTACAATAAGCAAGACAACACCAAACTTTTACAGTTATCTTTTTCTTCCTAAATACGAACGGGTATAATTAAAACAATATTCCATCTTTTTTTGATGATAATATTAAATTTGATATTTGTTAGTAGAAGGATGTGTAAAATTGTCTAATAAATTAAGCAATAACAATATTCAAAAAAATTTTAGTGCAGATTGTGAAAAATGTTTTGGTTTATGCTGTGTAGCTTTACCTTATGCAAAATCTGCTGATTTTGCTTTTAACAAGGATGGAGGGACTCCTTGTCAAAACTTGCAAGCGGATTATCGTTGTGGTATTCATAAGAAACTAAGAAATAACGGCTTGCGAGGCTGTACTGTATATGATTGCTTTGGGGCAGGTCAAAAGATTTCTCAAGTTATGTACAACGGAAAAAGTTGGCGAGACAACCCGGCAATAGCTGAGGAAATGTTCAATGTATTTCCCATCATGCAACAGCTTTACGAAATGCTTTATTACTTAAATGAAGCCCTTAGCTTAGAAGAAACTCAACCCATCTATACAGACTTACAAAAAGCTATGGCGAAAACCGAGCAACTTACTGATCAAACTCCAAAATCCCTCATAAATCTTCATGTACCACCCCATAGGGCACTTGTTAATGATTTACTTTTACAAACAAGTGAGTTAGTGCGTGAAAAAGTTAAGGAAAACATGGAACACAGTAAATATAGTAAAAAAATTAAGAAAAAAGACCTTATCGGTGCAAATTTAAGAGGGGCTAATCTTAAAGGTGCCAATTTGAGAGGAGTTTTACTTATTGCTGCTGACCTCCGAGAAGCTGATATGAGAATGACCGACCTTATCGGTGCAGATTTCAGAGACGCTGATTTAAGTGGAGCTAATCTCGAAGGAAGTATTTTCCTCACACAAGCACAATTAAATTCGGCTAAAGGCAATTGTAAAACCAAGTTCCCCCCTTCTCTAAGCTTTCCAAAACATTGGTTAGATTAGATTTGATATAATTGTTATTTGTTCTCAGATAAAAAATAAACTCCAAACCTACTGAGGCAATATGTTTAGCCCTCTATGCAAGTTGAACTGAAAGTTACATAAAATTCCACCTCGGGGTCGGATGGTGCTTCCCATCGTTCTCCCTTTCTACAGCACCATTCCGCCTACTCCGTTTTTATGTTAATTTTTCAAGCTCAACTTGTACACCAAAGACCAAGCTTAAGACGGCGCCTCTTCCAATTCTAAAAAACGGTTTGCATTCAACATGCGCCTCCCCTTTCGATTCCAATCATACTTAAACCACTATGGTGAACGTGCTTCACTAATTTCAACCCGTAGTCCACACTCTGCGAATCTTGGCTTCTGCTTCTTTTAGTTCAAGCAAATATACGTCAGGATTCGAAAGTGTTTTCCACTCATCAAACCCAAACTGCGAATCGTAATGTCGAATGAGAAGTGACAGCAAAGCCCCATGAGTTACAATGATTATTGTTTTTTCCGTCCGTTTCATAAGCTCCTGAACAAGCTGTATTCCTCGATCTGCTGCTTCACGGGATGATTCGCCCCCCTCCAGCTTCAAGTCCTCATCCAGATAGGTCTGTTTCAGCACGTCCATCCAATTATCCAAATGTTCACTGCTGAGCACCCGTTCCTGAAGACGTAGGTCCGTATATACCTGCAACTTTTTCTGTTCAGCCAAAGGCTGAATGGTTCTCAAAGCTCGTTCCCACGGGCTAGATACGATATATTCTACACCTGCATTTCCCATAAAAGACGACAACTGCTCAGCCTGTCTGACACCCTCTTCGGTCAGTCGGGCATCAGGCTCTTGTCCGGTTGCTTTGGCATGCCTGACGAAATATATCTTTTTCATATAGTATCTACCTCCTTTCGCCCTATGGACAATATAATCCGCCCGCCGTAAGAGGTCAATTTTAAGTACCCACGCTTAAGCTAGTTTGCTATAAAATTAATCTTCTTCTCATATAAAAAGAAAAGACCAACCAGAAACCCTGGTTAGCCCTATCCCATTCTACTGTTAGACCCTGTGATTTCATCCGATAATCCTGCATAACAGGTACTTAAATGTTGACTAGCCTTTCAAATGGACTCTTAACACAGGTGCATCTGGAGAAACAGACAAATCTTGCAATATTTCCACATGGCTGATCATCTCTTGCCCGTCTGGAACGATGACCGGAGTAATTAGAGATAATTCGGCCTGTTGGATAGAATCCATATCAAATTCCATCAATAATTGCCCTGCTTTAACGTTGTCTCCTGTTTGGACATAAGGGTTAAAGCCCTGTCCTTTGAGAGAGACCGTATTAATCCCGACATGTATCAAAACTTGTACACCGCATTCATGCTCAAGTATCAGGGCGTGCTTACTTTTCTCCATCACATGAACCACTTTGCCCGTAAAAGGAGCCGTAACCTTTCCTTCAGACGGATGAATAGCGATACCGTCCCCCATTGCCTTCGTAGAAAACGCAGGATCTGGAACCTCTGCAAGGGAAACCATTTGTCCTTTAATCGGCGCTACGATGTCGAATTCTTTAACACGTGGAGTTGCTTTCTTTTTCAACCATTTAAACATTCTACTAACGCCACCTTATTTACAGATTACATTCATAAACAGTGAATAAGACTTAACTTCCCTCTTCATTGGAACCGGTTCCACCAAAAGAGAAAATTAAAACCTAATTGGGACAGATTTCTACCTGAATTATAGTGAATGCCTTTCTATGATGTCAAGGCGCTATCAATGACCTCTAATGACACATACTCATTGTGTTTAACTTCGCCATCGTTGCCGACGATATCCCCGTCAATTTCACCAATTCCTGCTTTTTAATTTCTTTATCAATCAATAACTTTTGTAATGGCTTGTAACTAATCATGGATTGGATCCTTTCAAGAAGTTCATTTTCTTCGATTATATTCAATAATCTTTACAATATCAAAAATATGTTCATGTTCTCTTGATATAATACTTTATTCCGTATAATAAAATATATATTTTGGAGGAATAAAAATGATCTCACTAGATACCGGAAGAAGCCAGAAGTCCATTTTATGAATATGAAAGTAATATTACTCTTCTGCAAGGATTAGCTGAGTCCACCATGTATGAACAAAGATTAAAAGATGGTGTTTGCTTAAATCAAATCTTGGCTGGTTAGCTAAAAGGTTTATATTACTGATATTGTCACACAAATTTAAAATACTACATATTTACAAATAATTATTTTTGTGTTATAATATGGATTTACATATTTTGTTTTCATGATACGATCTCCCTTGGATTACATCAACTCTTTTTGGAGGGATTCGATGCATTTGGACAAGGGAATACACATGCTTCAGCTTTCTTCTACTATTATGGGAAAGACGGAGAGCATTTACCCCACTTTGATTTGGGACACGGATAACGTCATTCTAGTAGACACAGCTTACCCCGGGCAACTACCGCTTTTACAAGAGGCTATTTTAAAAATCGGATTTACAATCGATAAACTTACATTGATATTAATTACACATCAAGATCTTGATCATATCGGCAGCTTACCAGATGTGATACAAGCTTGCTCATCCGCAATTCAAGTGCGTGCCAGCTCTATTGAAAAGCCCTACATACAGGGTGAGAAGCAACTTATAAAACTGACGCCTGAGGCGATAGCTCAAGCTGTAAACTCTATGCCTGAATCTGTTCCGTTAGAGTGGAAAAATGCATTTCAGCGTACGCTAGAAAATCCCCCAAGAGCTGTAGTAAACTCCATCATCATTGCTGGAGAGGAATTGCCCTTCTGCGGAGGGATCGTCGCTATAGACACTGCTGGTCATACACCGGGACACCTGAGTTTTTACCATAAGCCAAGCCAAATACTGATTGCAGGAGATACTCTGCGCGTAGTAAGCGGCGAGCTACTGGCTCCAGACCCGCAATACTGCTGTGATTTCAATATGGCGAAAAAATCTCTTGGAAATTTGTTAACATACGATATTAAAAAAGTGATTTGCTTTCATGGAGGGCTTTACGAAGATAATTGTAATCAGCGTATATCTGAAATATGTGAATAGAAGAAGCTGCTAGGCAAAAAAAGACGACTCCTGATCCATTCAGAAGCCGTCTTTTAACCGATTAATAAAATCTTCACCTTGTCTTTGCTTCAATGCATAGTTGTACCAACTCATAGGCAGAAGAGGTATGATCACAATAGATAATATCCAAAGGAATAAAGGTGCGTTGTGCAGAAATTTCATCAACTTATGAGATTCATTCTTCGGCTTCCTACATATAAAAGTAGCAGTTCCCCAATATGGAGAAACTGCTCCTAACCAAAGTTATTACCCTTCCAGCGCCTGCTTCAATTCCTCCGGCGAAGCGTCCCACCATTCCTCGTTATGCGAGATCAGCAGGCTTTTGAGCGCAGCTTTATCCTCGCTGCCGAGATCGTCCAGCATGAAACGGCGCTTGAGCGCGTAGTCCATGCGGTTGACGTGATCGGCGAGGATTTTCCAGCCGCGTTTGGCTTCGTCGTCAATCAGCATCTCACAGGCAGTCGCTCCACCGTACACACGTCCTTCGGGCGTACGATCCACGGCTACCCATACCAGCCATACCTGGCGTCCGTTCGGTACATCCTCTTTATTGGTAGAAAACTTAATCCCGCGTTCTACTTTACTTTTGGCATGCATGGCACCGATATCAATTTTCGCCTCGCCGCGGTCAATAATGACCGGGGACATGCTGTTCAGGTCGATTGAGCCTGCGCCGAAGCCCTTATGTTTACTCTTGCCACTGACAATGTTCAGTGCAATCTGTTTTTTGCCGTCCGGCTGATTTTCACTCATGCGTCACTAAGCCTCCATTTCCCGTCTTCACAATCATTCTACACTATAAATATTTTAACTAATAATCTCCCGAAAGCAAACATATACATGCTGTAGATGCTTGTCAACGGGAGGTATCCATTGTATGACCCCAGCACGCACCAAAATCGTTTTATTGTCTACACTAGCCCTCGGTCTCCTCGCAGGGACGTTATGGTTTGCCTGGCAGCCTCAATCCGAGTCGAATTCGCAATCCTTGGGCAAACCGATGTACGATTCCCAGTCGAAGTCTGCGCTTGCGCCAAATATGGGCAAGCCCCTGGGGGCAAACATCCTGCCTGACGTTCCCAAAAGTCCTCCACAGCCTGCTTCGGAGATTCTTAGCAAGCGTGTGGTGGAATACCACATTGACGTGTCTCTGGAAGAAGGACAGGTTTTGCGGGGCACCGAGACGCTTACATGGAAGCATCCGGGCACCAAAACCGTGAACGATCTGTACCTGCATCTGTACCCCAATGCCTTCTCTTCCATGGAAACCACCTTCATGAAGGAATCCGGGGGCAAGCTGCGCGGCGACACCATGCCCAAGAACGGCTTTGGCTCCATGACACTAACTGAACTTAAAACGGAAGACGGTTTATCCCTCATGCACCGGACTCAATACGTGCAGCCGGATGACGGTAACGTGAACGACCGCTCGCTCATGAAGGTACGTCTCCCCAAGCCGGTCCGAGGCGGTGAAAGCATTACATTATATATGAAGTTTGAGGTAAAGCTACCCGCCATCTTCGCACGTATGGGCGCAACAGATGATTTTGTCATGGCAGGTCAGTGGTTTCCCAAACTCAGCGTCTACGAAACCGCAGGACAGCGCGGACGCGCCGAGGAAGGCTGGAATCTGCATCAGTATCATGGAAACTCCGAGTTTTACGCAGATTTCGGAATTTACAGTGTGCGGATTCGAGTGCCTGAAACACACATCGTGGCTGCAACCGGATTTCCCACCCGTGGAGCAGTCCGGCAAAATGGACAAAAAATATATCAATTCTATGCCGATGACGTGCACGACTTTGCATGGGCCGCTTCACCGAATTTTGTAGCCGCAGAAGAGCCATTTTCTTCTGCCGAGGTGCCGGGTGTCAAAATCAAGCTGTATCTCGACCCATCGCACAAGGAGCTCAAGGGACGCTATATGAGCGCAGCCAAGGCCGCCCTTTCCTATTACAGCAAGTGGTACGGGCCTTATCCATACTCGACCCTGTCCATCGTTGTACCACCCAAAGCAGGCAGCGGCGCGGGCGGCATGGAGTATCCCACACTCATTACGGCTGCAGCGGCGGATAATCCGAATCCCGGCTATAGTCTGGAGCGGACGGTCGTTCATGAGATTGGGCATCAATATTTCTATGGAATGGTGGCAAACAACGAATTCGAGGAACCATGGCTGGATGAAGGCTTTACCTCTTATGCAGAGGAACGACTCATGGAGCAGGAATATGGGCTCGTCCCTAACTTGCCGTTACAGTCTGGACAGGTATCATCCCCTCAGCCGTTAAACCGTGAGTCTTGGAAGTACGGCTCGGCTGCTAAATATGCACAAAATGCCTATTCTCGGGGCAAACTGGTGCTGCGTGGCATTGAACGACAGGTCGGCGCGAAAAAAATGGATCGCATTATGCGTACCTACGTCCAGACCTACCGATTCAAGCATCCATCCTCGCAGAATTTTCAGCGTATCGTCGAAAGAGTCACCGGACGTTCGTGGAGCCACTATTTTGAACAATATGTATACGACGGCCAGATGGCGGATTTTTCAGTGGATCGCATTACGAACCGCAAGCTGGCCAATGGATACGAAGCAACCATTACACTCAGCAAAAAAGGGGCGGATTATCCCAAGGTCCCTGTTCAATTTACCTTCAAGGACGGCACAACGATATTTAAGGCATGGGACGGCACGGGCAAAAGCACCACCTATCGACTAAAAAGCGCATCTCCGGTCTCCCATGTGATTGTTGATCCACTGTACACGATTGCGCTGGAGAACAAGCATATCAACAACAGCCTGAAGGCCGAACTGAACGAAAAAACCCAGACCCGTTGGAGCATAAGTGTAACCAAGCTGCTGGAGACACTGCTTGGAAGTCTGTCATGGTGAGGTGTCTATAGATGCGTACTGTTATAAAAGAAGGCTGGGCGCTTGTGCGCATACAATTTTATATTGTCATCATTCTGTTTCTGTATCGACTGCTATGGGGCGTTTTTCTCTATCGGCTGGTACAATCCGCCGTTACTCCCCTGCTGCTGCGCTACCCCGATCAGGGTCAAAATGAACTGGGACAGACGTTGTTTTGGATGGAGAGCCAGATTGCCCTGACGGACAACCGAGAGGTTCATATGTATCTGTGGATACTACTGGGGGCAACGGTGCTGCGTACACTGATTACCCCCTTCATCCGGGCGGGAATATACCAAAGTCTGCACACCCATGCGACCGAGCCACAGAGTCTGTCCTTTTTCCGCGGAATGAAACGTCATGGCTTGTCATCGCTGATCTATTACGTCATCGAGCTTGGACTCCTGCTGCTCCCTGCTTTCTGGGTGGTGCCAAAGCTCTACCCTATCGTGGCAGGGACGCTGCAATCTCCCGCCTATCTCCTGCATGTGCTGCCCTATGCCATCGGTTGGATTGCTTATGGCTGGTTCATCCGCCAGTGCATCCTGTACATGCAGCTAGGCACCGTAGGTGGTCACGCCATACTATCGTCGCTGCTTGCCTTCTTTCGCCAAATCCTCCCGGCTATCGGTATTTCGCTTCTGCTCGGTGCAGGTGTACTGCTCGTCCTTGGTCTATTCGGCACGATGGCGATGATTTGGACTGGCATGCTGGCACTCATTCTCCAGCAAACGTATCATTTTGTTACCAGTCTGGTCAGGCTATGGCACATCAGTTCACAGTACCGACTATGGCATACCGATATCTCCGGCAGAGGTTGAACCTTCACTCCGTTCCTCCCGAACAATTTCTGGCTGTCCAAAGACAACTATCCATCTCCAGTCATATCCAGGCAAACGGCACATAACTGAATACTCTTAACAAAATCTGTTCCCGCGATAAAGGGAGCAGATTTTTTTGTAACTTTTTGCGATGAAACATTTGCCAAAGCCAGCCGACTTTGTTACAATAATCGCAGTGAACTGATAGTAACAACTTTGTAATCTTTATTGTAACCTTTACCTTAAAAACATCGTTATCGTGAATACTGCTCTCCAAGGTGCACATCTTAAGTTAAGCCTAATTCCTGGCACCTGGGAAGCGGGGGAACCAGTTTGGGTGAATTGATCTCGCAACAGAGTGGTCATAGGGGAACCTTCTACCGAATCCTTAAGCTAACCTCGCAGGCATTGGAAGGGGTATATTTTTTTTGAAGAAGAAGCTAACGATCGCAGCCATGGGTCTCGCCATTGCCTTTACATCTTTTACATTCGGTGGAGGAAGTGCATTTGCAGACTCTAAGATGGACCAGGTCATCCAAGATGCCAAAGGAACGAACTACAGAAGCGGAGGCACTACACTCGACGGGTTCGATTGCTCCGGCTTCACAATGTATGTATATCACAAACTGGGAATTAATCTGCCCCATCAATCTGGATCACAATTCAAAATGGGATCTTCCGTATCCCGCGACGAAATGAGACCTGGTGACCTGGTGTTCTTCAACACCACAGGAAGAGGCATTTCCCATGTAGGTATCTTCGTAGGTGAAGGGAAATTTGCCCACTCCTCATCTTCACGTGGTGTAGTTGTTAGCTCACTGAACGAAAACTATTACGCTAACCGCTATGTCGGTGCTAAAAGAATTATGAGCACAGACGCTTACCACGCTGTAGCTTCTGAAACTCCTGATGACGACAACGTAGAATAACTAACGAACAGCAAGCTAACCCTGAGCCGCAATTTGATTCTGGCCGGAATCGAATTGCGGTTTTTTATGTCCACAACATCAGAAACTTTATCGTTACTGACGAACTGACACCTCAAAAGGTTTCAGATTTTGCGAACATCGTCGGTCTTACCGTCACGGCTGGGGGAGCATATGAGCAGTAAAGCCTTCCTATTGAATGTATACCCGACTTGGGTATGAAATAAACACCGCTTGCCAATCCCCTGCAACTTGTCTACAATCTGTTGTTAATGGTTTAAGTACTTGTAAAAGGAGGATGGGGAGACATGCCGGCCTCAATATCTAACTACCGGATCGTACCGATGGACGAACAGCAGGCGGCTGCGATATGTGAGTGGCGCTATGATCCACCCTACAACATATACGGCTGGCTACCTTGGGAACAAATGAAGGCACTTGAAGTCGAATTTGGAAGCCCCACGCTTCGCCAAGAGCAATATGTTGCTGTACTGGATGACGAGAATACGCTAACCGGATTTGCTCAATATTTCCCGATGATTGGAGTGACCCGGCTGGGTCTGGGAATGCACCCCCAATTATGTGGACATGGCAGAGGAGCCGATTTTGTCCGTGCCATTGCCGAGGAAGCCAGACGACGCAACCCGGAGAATGAAATTGATCTGGAGGTACTGACCTGGAATGGGCGCGCCATTCGGGCTTACAAGGCAGCCGGATTTGAGATTACGGATACCTATGAACGTCAGACTCCCGATGGCAAAAAGCCGTTTCATTGTATGGTATATCATCCTGACCCCCAACCTCGTGTTCAATGATAAAAGCGCCTTCGGCATACAACGGCATTGTTGTATATCGAAGGCGCTTTTATCATATGGCAGACCATGATCAGCTCAATGACTGCTACGCATTTTCTCAAAAGCTTCATTATATTGTTGGGCTTCCTTAATATCTACGGCCATAATGCCACCGTCATCCCAGGAGGTTAAGCGCAGGGTCACGGTCTTATAATCAATCGTAATAAATGGATGATGATTAAATGCTTCCGATATAGCAGCAACTTCATCCACGAATGCAATCCCTTTCATAAAACTGGAAAAATTATATTTGCGGACAATCCAGCGTCCTTCCTCCAGTTCCCAGCCCTCCAGCTTCTCCAGATGTGCTTCAATCTCTTCTTGTGTAAAAGGCATGTTACGACTCCTCCCCGTTTATACGGAAGCCTTTCAGCCGCTTTGAATGCGACTAAAACTACAATATAGTGGTGTCCATATTACCACGGCCCCGTTGATAAATCCATAAGACGGACCTGTTCAAATCAAAGGTACCGACGTTAGCTCCTCATCCCCAATGAGCACATAGATACGGTGCTGCTCCGGTTCATAGATGACAACGCCGCTGCCCACAGCGATAACGGGCTCTGTACCCAGCGCATAAAACAGGTCTTCAGCCAGCGCTTCATTGACTTCCTGATGCCCTGCCGGGTCCAGCCTGTCCCAATCTTCTGCTTCCATTTCGAAAAATTCATAGCTATCCGGAATGTGTCCCACAGCCTCTGTCAAATCGTTCAAAATTTGTTCATACTCCCGTCCGTGCTTCACTCCCATGCCATTTCCTCCAATTCTTCCACCATTCATTAGATAATCACCTTATTATACCGGAAATTCGTACTTAACAAAAAAGAGAGTTTTGTCGATAAATACTATAATCCGTCTTGTAATGACGTGCCTGGGGCAAGGACGACCCCGGCGGCATGAAAGGATTCAAAATCTATTCTCATGGATGAGGTGTATCATGCAAATTTCAACCATTATCGGACTTGTACTCGGGATTGTGTCATTGGTCGTCGGGATGATTCTCAAAGGCGCGCCAGTGATCAACTTGGTCAACAACCCCGCTGCTTACATGATTATTTTTGTCGGAACGGCAGCAAGTATTTTTATGGCCTTCCCGATGGAAGAAATCAAACGGATTCCGAAGCTGTTCAAGGTTATTTTCACGGAACAAAAGCTTTTGGACCGTAAAGAGCTCATCGGCACGTTTACCGAATGGGCATCCATTACCCGTCGCGAAGGTCTGCTTGCGCTGGAATCCAAGGTAGAGGAGATCGACGATCCCTTTATGCGTGGTGGTATGCGTATGATTATTGATGGTAATGATCAGGAATTCGTACGTGACGTTCTAATGGAGGACATTAACGCTACCGAGGATCGACACCGCTCCGGCGCGCTGATTTTCTCTCAGGCTGGTATGTACGCTCCAACGCTCGGGGTACTCGGTGCCGTCGTAGGTCTGATTGCCGCTCTGGCCGATCTTAGTGATATGGCCAAGCTGTCTCATGCCATCGCGGCAGCCTTTATTGCGACGTTGCTCGGTATTTTTACAGGTTATGTCCTGTGGCATCCAATGTCCAATAAGTTGAAACGGTTATCAAAAAAAGAAGTGGAGCTTAAATTGATGATGGTCGAAGGCCTGCTCTCAATTCAATCAGGTATATCCACCATTGCAATCAGCCAGAAGCTGACGATATTCCTGACTCCAACCGAACGGGCTACCCTGACCAAGAAGGATGGGGATTCCGGTGAGTAAAAAAAGACATGAACCGCACGAGGAGCATGCCGACGAAAGCTGGCTGTTGCCATATTCCGACTTGATGACCCTTCTGCTAGCTCTTTTCATCGTCTTATTCGGGATGAGTGCACTCGACGCCAAAAAATTTGAAACTATGGCTCAATCCATGAGTGCGGCTTTTAGTGGCGGCACTGGCATACTGGATCACTCTGCCGCCAATCCATCGTCACAATCCGCAGATATGGGCAAAAATAAAGAACAGGTAACACAACCTATAAAGTCTAAAGCCACTTCTACGGCTGAACTGCAAAAGCAACTCGCCCAGCGGGAAGAAGAGGATTTGAAAAAGCTCAAAAAGCAAATGGATCAGTATATTGAAAATAATGGCCTGACTCCGCTGCTCAATACAAAACTGAACCAATCCCAGCTCATGATAACTATTAGTGATAACGCCTTGTTTTCATCGGGTCAGGCTGAGGTAAAGCCGGAAGCGAGAAAGCTGGCCAAGTCCATCTCCAGCATGCTCCAGCAGTTTCCTGGCTATGATGTTATCGTATCAGGTCATACAGATAATGTGCCGATTTCCAATAGTCAGTTTCCGTCCAACTTTGATTTGAGTGCCAAACGATCTCTGAATTTCTTGCGCATTTTGCTACTCAATCCGAAGCTTGATCCAACCAAATTTGTATCCATCGGTTATGGTGAGTATCGTCCACTAGCAAGTAATCAGGATGGTCAAGGACGCTCCAAAAACCGCCGTGTCGAAATTTCCGTACTACGTAAATATCAGAACGGCACACAAGTTATCAGTCCTACCTCAAGCTCGAATGAAGGTTGATTATGTATATGTTATATAGACAAAGGCACCGCCGCATTTTTTATGCAGTCGGTGCCTTTTCATTATGCTATCCCATTCTAGCCCTATCCATTACCCTGCCATCTATCAGCCATGAGAAGCCCTCAGGCTTAGCTGAGTGTATAATTCAGCATCTCACCTAGTTCCTGCTTCTCCGTCTCTGTCAGGTCACGCCAGGCGCCTCTCTGAAGCGACCCCAAACGAATATTCATAATCCGCAGACGTTGCAGCTTCTTCACTTCATAGCCAAAGGCAGCACACATGCGCCGGATCTGACGGTTTTTCCCTTCCGTCAAGATGATGCGGAATACGTACTCAGATACACGCGTCACTTCGCAGGGGAGCGTCAGCTGACCGAGTATTTTTACACCTGTGGACATCCCCTGCACGAAAGATGGTGTGACGGGTCGATCCACCGTTACGATATACTCCTTCTCATGCTTGCCTTCCGCCCGTAAAATCTTATTCACAATGTCTCCGTCATTCGTAAGTAAAATGAGACCTTCCGAATCTTTATCCAGACGTCCGATGGGAAAAATCCGTTGCGGATGCCCCACAAAGTCGACAACATTCCCTCGAATGTGGCTTTCTGTCGTGCTTGTAATCCCCACCGGCTTGTTCAATGCAATATATACGTGACCGGACTTTTCACGGAGTGGCTTGCCGTTCACACGGACGTCGTCGCCCTCCTCCGCCTGACTGCCCAGCACCGCCACCTCGCCGTTAATCGTCACGCGGCCGCTCTCTACCAGCTTGTCCGCCTCCCGGCGCGAGCAAAAACCGGTTTCGCTGATAAACTTGTTAATGCGCAACCTGTGTACCCTCCATTTCTACTGTCACGCTTCCTTCTGCTGCCCATCCAATGGCTCAGGCTCGGCAGTTGGAAGCTGCACAAGGGCTGTCGTTCCCTCTCCCTCTATGCTATCAATATCCAGTGTGCCTTTATGACTCTGTATAATACGCTGGCTGACCATAAGTCCGAGTCCTGTACCTGTTTCCTTGTTTGTGAAAAAGGGTTCCCCCAGCTTGGACAGCATTTCTGCCGGAATACCCGTCCCTTGGTCCCGTATGAAGATTTTAACGCTTTCTCCCTCCAAGAACAAATGAATCGTTATCGTACCACCCTTGCTCATGGCCTCCATACTATTTTTAAGCAAATTAATGAATACCTGTTTTAACTGGTTTTCTTCGGCGTATACGAGGGTAGGCTCCTCCGTTACCTGTAGATTGAACACAATGCCTAGCAGATGCGCCTGACTATCAAGCAAGGAAATGACGTCACTTACAATATAACGCACATCTTTTTTCTGAAAATGTACCGCCTGCGGCTTTGCCAATATTAAAAATTCGCTGACGATCAGATTAATACGATCCAGCTCGGACAGCATAATATCATTATGCTTCAGATTCAGCACTTTATTTTGCTGCTGTAACTGGAGGAACCCGCGCAGCGTGGTCAGCGGATTGCGAATTTCGTGCGCAACTCCTGCCGCCAGTTGCCCTACCGTCGTCAGTTTCTCCGATCTGCGCAGCAATTCCTCCATCCGGTTGCGGCCTGTAATGTCGCGCGAGACGCTGATGAATCCCAGGACCTCGCCTTCTTCATCCAGAATGGGCGACATGCTCATACTAATCTCTACCGTACTTCCATCCTTGCGCATTCGAATGGACTCAATAGATACCATACTCTCTCCCTGAAGCAATCTTTCCTTCTGAAATTCGTACTCTTCCTCTTGCTGTGGCGGTACGAACTGGAGTTTACGCCCGACCAATTCTTTTTTGGTCCAGCCGTACAGGGCTTCAAAAGCATGATTGACCCGGATGATACGCTCATCCTGATCGGTCACATGAATCGCATCAGCGGTCTGATTAATGACAGACTCCAGATGTTCTTTTACAGAACGGTTCTCCTCATACATCTGTTCGAGTCTCCGTGTATACATCCCGAGATTGTAGGCCATCGCATTGATGCGTTCACCAAGCTGAGCAAGCTCATGACCACCCTTAATCTGTAGTCGTGTGTCAAAATGGCCGTCAGCCATCTCGTTCACTTTTCCCAATATCGACTGAATTGGGCGGACAAAAAAACTTGCTAGCACATAGCTGCCAATGATCACAACCTCCAGTAAGACAATAGAGATGGCAATCAGACTGATTAATTGCTTATAAATAACGGAAGAGATCGTATCATAATTCATAACAATACGAATGACATAGGCGTCACGGTTAGCCGGATAAAATGGTATGTAACTGACGAGGACCCGTTCGCCTTTAATATAGCAGTCTTGTACAATACTCTCCCCGGAGAACATGGCCTTGGAAACAGCCAAACGATCCTCCTGTACCCTCGCTAGTTGATAAGTGCCGAATCGGATAGGCTTGTTGTACATGTAATAATATTTTCGGTCGTTTCCATGGTTGTCCATCGTAGAGCCACCGAAGGTTGTAGGGTTAATTCCCGTTATCTCCATGATGCGGTAATCCACTTGTTGGGTTTGCTTTACGATTTCATCGGGGTTGAGGATCGGTATAAAATTTTGCACTTCACTGTCCTGAAAGGAGATTCGGATCATATAGTTACGCTTTTTGTCATAATAAAATCCCCATTTGTTAATATGGGTGGCATCTGAGCCTGTATAGTCAAATGCTCCAGTCCAAAAATGATCCAGATTTTGACCATGCACCATTCCAGCCTGTCCATGCTCATATAATTGATCAACTGCATTTTTCCAATAGCCTGTCAATGGATCGCCAGACAAGATCTCTTTCGGATTGGACGATTTGGCAACTTTGTACTCTTTCCCATCACGCACCATCAGGGAAATATCAATATCCCCGCTGCGCTTGGTCAGCTGTTCGAGTTGTTCCTGCGTAACATGATCGATATCAGGATCAAGCTGGCTGGCAGCCAGCATGGCAGATAGCCACAACTTATATCCAAGCTGCTTGTCGACGGCCACCCAGCTTTGTTGAGTTTGTTCAATGGCTCCTCCAATAATCTTGGCCGTCAGAACCATTTTCGTTTCGCTGTCACTTCTTAAATTTTCGTGGGTCGTGTAATAGTTGAGTGCAATATTTAACAAAAGGATAAACAGAACGGACCCCGACAAAATGATCGTAATTTTGATTTTTATCGACACACTGATTTCTCACCTCTTGCCGTATGCTGGCGATTACTGGCAATTGCTAATTCAATGATACCGTAATAGCGCCTGTGATACCAGCATTTACATTTCCCGGATAAACATAAATACAAACAGCTTGTATACAGTTGTCAATATGCGAACGTTTGCCTACAATATAACAAGATAATCATCCACAAGTCGTCCACAAATACACAGCTTTTATTATAAACTGTGGATAAACCTGTGGATAAGTGTCGTGTTATCCACAAAATTATTCACATCATGTTAACAACGGAATATTTGTTCGTTGGATAATTCGCATTTGAAAGGGGCATTTTTACCAGTGACCACAATAGATCACGCTTATTGGATGAAAGAAGCTATTCAAGAAGCGTATAAGGCAGAAGCGTTGGGTGAAGTGCCCATCGGAGCTGTCATCGTAAAAGATAATGAAATCATAGGACGCGGCTACAACTTGCGAGAGACGGACGCTGACCCGACAGCACATGCCGAAATGGTCGCCATTCGTCAGGCCAGCGAGCATCTGGGAGCCTGGCGCCTGCTGGATTGCAGGCTGTATGTCACTCTGGAGCCGTGTCCCATGTGCGCCGGAGCCATTGTACAATCACGGGTTCCCTATTTGATCTATGGCACCACCGATCCGAAGGCAGGCTGTGCGGGTACGCTGATGAATTTACTACAGGAGCCTCGATTCAATCATTGCACTGAGGTGATCAGCGGCGTTCTTCAAGAGGAATGCGCCTCGCTGCTGACAGATTTTTTTCGTCAGCTCCGGCAAAAAAGGTCCGCTGCCAAGTTGTCTTCCCCACCATCTTCATCCTGAGGATAGGTAGTTAGGATCGCTTACTTATACACAACCGTAATGCAGCCGTTATTGACGTCTCATTGCTAATTTCCCATGGAAGGAGATCAGCCCATGCCTATGAGCTTGTATAATACGCCTCAAGGTATCTTGTTACGGCCATTTAGCCTGGCCGATAGTGAAGCTCTACTTGCCCTCAGGCTTACAAATAGGGAGTCCCATGCGCCGTACGAGCCACTTCACGGCGATTCATTTTTCACGCTGGAAGAACAGGAGGAATATATCCGTCAGAAATTGCGTCAAGCAGAGGAGGATCGGGGATATTCGTTCGGTATCTTTCTCTTGGAGGACGAGCGTCTGATCGGCTATGTCTCCATTTCTAATCTTGTGCGCGGCATGGGACAATTCGCCGATATCGGCTACATGATGGATCAGCATGAACAAGGCAAAGGGCATATGACCGCAGCTTTGAAGCTGGCCATACAATTTGCCTTCCGCGCCCTATCGCTTCACCGTCTACAAGCCGGTACCCTGCTGCATAACGAGCGCTCACAGCGTGTACTACAAAAGTGCGGCTTTCAGCCTGAAGGTATTGCTCGCAAGCTGGTACAAATTCAAGGGACATGGCAGGATCATCGCATGTTCGGGCTTTTAGCCGAAGATCACGTGTGGCAGACCTGGACAGGTACACCATCTGCTCAGAGCTATATATGACAAAAACCCGCCTGGCTCTAAGCCAAGCGGGTTTTTCGCATTACATCATATGATATGGATAATGCCTTTACAATCACGTCGTTCCTTTATTTAAGGAGCAACGGTTTGCATTTTTTGTTGAAATTGTTCGATCGTCAGGACTTGGTCCCCTGTTGGAATACCCACTTTAAATGTTGCTTTTTCATTGATTTTGCTGTATTGCGTGTAGCCAGTTACAGACAATTTCACATTGTCTTTTGTGGACGGGTCATTCATTTCTACATTCGCATTCAGGTCTTGATACACAGGAATATCATCCTTGTTCAAGGCTGTATTAATGTCGAACTGTTTCACCGTCAAATAGTTTTTCAACTCATCCAGCTTTTTGCTAACCTCACTGGTGTTGGATTGCAGTTCTTTCTTCGCTTCAGCCAGCTCTTCCTTCTTCACTTGCAGCATGCTAGCGTATTCGTCTTTAGACATCACATCAAGAACTTTAGGAAGCGCCTTAGTGATAAATGTATTTGTCGCTTGCTTCACGTTGTCATTTGTCACTTTAAATTGTACGACTTGTTTAGCTTTAATGCCTTGTGGCAATTTAGCATCCTTAGGATCAATATCAAAGAAGTACGTAGCTTGATCATACTCACCCAGAATAGCAGCAATGACTTCATTCGCAAATTTCTGCGATTTTTCCTGATCCATTGATGCAGGGTTAAATTCTTGTCCGGACTGTTTAGCCAGCTCCTGCGGATCAATAATCAGGAATTTGCCCACAACTTCCTGTGGAAGCGGGTAAAATGGAATGTTCGGAATTTTAACGTACAATTTATCCTTGGTCATAACCATTGGAATCGTGAAGCTGGTGGAAAGGTCACCTTTCAAATGAATGCCCAGCGTCATTTCAGATTGTAAAGGTTCTTTTTGGTATACACCATCCAGCGTAATGTCCGCATTCTTCAGCATGCTCGTCACCATTGCACTTTGCTCGCTTGGGACGGAAGCAGACGTAATCGTCAAATCTTTAACCGTAAATTGGCTTTTGGATTCATAAGAAGTCAGTTTCATTGCATTAGCGGTACCGTTCGTAACAGCTTCCTTCGGTTCTAACTTCTTGCTACAACCTACCAGGGCTACCGTCAAAAGCAACACCATAGTGAGTACCAAGACGGATAACTTTTTACTCATTGTGTAGATTCTCTCCTCTCGTAATTAACCCCTTTTATAATACTAACAAAAAATACACACCCCCCTATTTTACCGCATACTCACAGGCAATGAAACACTTATTGGAAAATTTTCTTACAATAAGCACAAAGACACCCCGGCTCTTTAACCAGGGTGTCCTGTACTTTACCATAATTTTTAGGCAAAAAGTCTAACTGCTTATGATCCTTCTCTGTTGTGGTGGTCTACGTGATTCCGCTGCTTCACCTTTTTGGAACCGGATAGTGGCTCCTGTTGATGATTACGCTCACGCTTTTCGTTTCCTCCACCGGCGTCCTGTGCCTCGGGAACAGGAATGGCTTTAGGCTTGCTCATTTATGCATCCTCCGTTCTCAGACTATATTTTGATA
This sequence comes from Paenibacillus sp. LT-B23, assembly GCF_059417685.1. Lineage (NCBI taxonomy): Bacteria > Bacillati > Bacillota > Bacilli > Caryophanales > Paenibacillaceae > Paenibacillus > Paenibacillus sp. LT-B23. Next base: position 55,205 of record NZ_JBSQBM010000030.1, read on the forward strand.
CATCGGCAAAACCGTTTATTACCATTTTAAGTAGGACTATAGATGGTGCAGGTCTTCCGTTTCATCATGGTTAAGTGCATCTTGATGACGGCGGTCATTACGGTCCTGCTGTACTTGTTGTGCCTGATGACTGTTAACCGGACGCTGCTCCAAATCATCCACAATGTTAGACAGGTTTTTATCCAGTCCGTTTTTGGCTTTTGTCATGTAGCTTCCCCCTCATTCCTTCATGACTACGAATGTGTCAATGACTGCAACGACTGAGCACACTGATGAATATGCCGAGTATAGTCGGACACCAGCTGTTGAATGATATCTGTTCGTTCATCCACAGACTGTCCGTCCCGTTCTACATCGACCAAGCTAACCTTCACTTCCCGAGAATCTACATAAGTACATGCAAAATCAAAGGAGTACATTTGTCTGCCCTCTACCTCGATATGGATGCGTATAGTGCGATTGTCTGCTTCATCTGCTTGTACCTGTGATTTATCCCCTGAATTCAAAAGTCTCGCCAGTTGTTCCTGCCAGGCTTCTACCAGCTTTTGCTGATCTACTGTCATTTCTCGATTCATGCCAGCACCTCCACATCTGATAACGTGTGAAAAAAACAGGCTTTTTATACAACAAAAAAGCCATTCTTTACGATCTCTAATCATCAGCGCGCAAAGGCCAATGTATCAGCTATCGTATCGGATGGCTTGGTTCATTTATAATATGGCGGAGAGGATGGGATTCGAACCCATGTGAGCTTGCACTCTAACGGTTTTCAAGACCGCCCCGTTATGACCGCTTCGGTACCTCTCCAGGTGGTAATTGGATAAAGTTGCTTCCCATTTAAAATAATCTCGGGCGCAACAAAATTATTTTACCACAGACTTTAAACGAATGCAATGCTTACTGTTTGGGAGCAATAACTTCAGCGCCTCGCATGTATGAACGCAGCACTTCCGGGATCACAACGCTTCCGTCCTCTTGCTGATAGTTCTCCAAAATAGCAGCCACTGTGCGTCCTACAGCCAGTCCTGAACCGTTCAGTGTATGTACAAATTCAGGCTTTGCTTTCGGCTCCGGCCGAAACCGGATGTTTGCACGACGTGCTTGGAAATCTTCTGTATTCGAACAAGAAGAAATCTCACGGTACATGCCACTCTCAGGCAGCCACACTTCCAGATCATACGTTTTGGCAGACGTGAAGCCCATATCCCCGGTGCAAAGTGCCAGCACACGATATGGAAGCCCAAGCAGTTGCAAAACACGCTCTGCATTATTCGTCATTTTCTCCAGTTCCTCATAGGAGGTGTCCGGGTGAACCAGCTTAAGCATCTCTACCTTATTGAACTGATGCTGACGGATCAAACCACGTGTATCCCGTCCTGCCGATCCTGCCTCAGAGCGGAAACAAGAGCTGTATGCTACATAATTTTTTGGAAGCTGATCCGCGTTCATAATCTCTTCGCGGTGATAGTTCGTTACTGGAACTTCAGCCGTAGGAATGAGATAATACTCGGTATCACGCAGCTTGAACAAATCCTCTTCAAACTTCGGAAGCTGTCCTGTTCCATACAGACTGTCCCGGTTCACAATGTATGGGGGCAGCATTTCTTCATAACCATGCTCACTGCTATGCAGATCCATCATAAAGTTAATCAACGCACGCTCTAGACGTGCTCCCAATCCTTTGTAGAACGTAAAACGGGAACCCGTCACCTTCGCTGCCGCCTCAAAATCGAGAATATCCAGCTCCTGTGCCAGCTCCCAATGTGCTTTAGGCGTAAAAGAAAACTCGCGTGGCTCCGACCAGCGGCGAATCTCTACATTATCCTCCTCCGAAGCACCTACAGGCACCGACTCGTTGGGGATATTTGGAATGGACATCACCAGTTCGTCGATCTGAACCTCCAGCTCGCGCACTTGCTCATCCAATTCTTTAATACGGTCAGAAACCTGACGCATCTCGACAATAAGGTCATCCGCATTTTCTTTATTCTTCTTCAACTTGGCTACTTCACCGGATACGACATTCCGGCGATTTTTGAGCGCTTCACTTTCCTGAAGCAACTCACGACGACGAACATCCAGATCCGTAAAGCCATTTATCAGATCCAGAGATTTACCCCTATTTTGCAAAGCTTTTTCAACTCGACCAAGCTCATTACGTAAAATCTTTATATCTAACACAGGTAACCCCTCCTACACTACAAACCTGACTTTCTGCTATTCGCGGACCATATCCACAAAATACTGATGCAACCGGTAATCGTCCGTTAATTCCGGATGGAAGGATGAAGCCAGCAAATGACCCTGACGGGCCGCCACGATCTCGCCGTTATACTTAGACAGTACATCTACTCCCGTTCCAACAGACTGTATTAATGGCGCGCGTATAAACACAGCACGAACCGGTTCCTCAATCCCTTTAATGTCCAAGTCTGTTTCAAAGCTTTCCCGCTGGCGACCAAAAGCATTACGTGACACTGTAATATCCATCAGTCCCAAATGTGCTTCTTCTTGTCCTTGAACCGTTTTGGCCAGCACAATCAATCCCGCACAAGTGCCGAATATTGGCTTGCCTTGATCGGAAAACTGGCGTATAGCATCAATAAAATCATACTTGCGCATCAGCTTGCCAATCGTCGTGCTTTCACCGCCGGGAATGATAAGACCGGACAGCTCATTGAGCTGTTCGATCTTCTTCACCGCCACACCTTCCGCACCCGCAAGTTCAACGCTTCGTATATGCTCAGCCACAGCGCCTTGCAGCGACAGAACTCCTATTTTCATGCCGGTCCCTTCCTTCTTACCAACCACGATCCTGCATGCGTTCATGCGGTGCCAGTTTGGAAATTTCAATGCCCTTCATCGGAGCACCCAAATTCTTGGACACTTCTGCAATCAGCTTGTAGTCCGTATAATGAGTAGTCGCTTCCACGATGGCACGTGCAAATTTTTCAGGGCTATCGGATTTGAAAATACCAGAACCGACGAATACACCATCAGCACCCAAATGCATCATCAATGCGGCATCAGCAGGTGTTGCTACGCCGCCCGCTGCAAAGTTGACCACTGGCAGCTTGCCGTGCTCATGCACTTCCAGCAGCAATTCGTAAGCAACGCCAAGGTTTTTCGCTTCTGCATACAGCTCGTCCTTCGACAGGTTCTGCACCTTGCGAATTTGGCCGTTGATAAAACGCATATGACGAACAGCTTCGACAATATTTCCGGTTCCAGGCTCACCCTTTGTACGAATCATGGATGCACCTTCGCCGATGCGACGCAGTGCTTCTCCCAGATCCTTGGCTCCGCATACGAATGGAACGGTAAACTCTTTCTTATCGATATGGAAAACTTCATCCGCAGGTGTCAACACTTCGCTCTCGTCGAGATAGTCAACTCCGAGAGATTCCAGCACCTTCGCCTCCACAAAATGGCCAATGCGAGCCTTAGCCATAACAGGAATAGAAACCACCTTCATGACCTCTTCCACAATCGTTGGGTCAGCCATACGGGCAACCCCGCCGACTGCACGGATATCTGAAGGCACCCGTTCAAGAGCCATTACCGCTGTAGCACCTGCCGCCTCTGCAATTTTAGCCTGTTCAGCGTTCATGACATCCATGATTACGCCGCCTTTTTGCATCTCTGCCATACCTCTTTTTACACGTGAAGTTCCCGTTTCCATGTCGTTTCCTCCTGTAAGGGTTACGTTTAGATTCTAACTTAATATTTTACCGCACAGACGCCAAATACACAATCATTTCAATCCGCTAAATAAGTAATGAAAACAGGATACATCGGTTCTTTCTATTTGACATCAAGCCATTAGAACAAGTTTTTAATTCCCTGGAACAAATCACCAAAGAAATCGCCAATGGCCCGGAAAAGCATACGGAACCAGCCGCCCTCTTCTACAGCCGTGGTAGTAACCATATCGACGGTTTTGACTTGACCTTTATCCACACCATCCGTTTTATACGTGTACGTGATCGTTCCGACTTTTGCCCCTTGCTTCAAAGGTGCCACGAGCGAGCTTTCCGGCGTAATGTTCGTTGTAAACGTCACTTTAGGGTTGCCTGCGCCTTTAGGTACGACAAAGCTTACTGCATCCTTGGTCACGACAGGAACTTCTGTCTCAGTCCCCTTGGTGACAGGTACATTCTCCACACCTTTAACCACCGTCTTTGGAGCCACTACCTGCTTCACTTCAAAATTATCGAAACCATAGTTTAATACTTTAGCTGTTTCTGTAAAACGGTGCGCATCGGAGTCAGCACCCATAACTACACTAATGAGGCGCATTCCATTACGTTCGGCTGTTCCTGTAAAACAGTTGCCCGCATTAGCTGTATGACCTGTTTTCATCCCATCCAGACCCGGATAAGCATACTTTCTAAAGTTAGTTATATTCTTGTTTGCTTCCAACATCCAGTTATAGTTAATAATCGGGGCCTTGTCCGTCGGGCGGAACTTGTACGACTGAATCGTCGTAAACCGTGTATAGTCAGGGTGATCCTTAATGATGTTACCAGCCAGTATTGCCGCATCTCTCGCTGTCATTACAGTTTCTCGATTGGTATCCGGCTGAAACCCTGTAGGCATATCACCACGGTCTAACCCTGTAGAGTTAATAAAATACGTATTTTTCATACCCATTTTCTGAGCTGTTTCATTCATCAATTTTACAAAGTCCTGCTCGGTTCCAGACACACGCTCGGCAAGAGCTACCGTTGCATCATTGGCAGAGCCTACCGCCATGGCAATATACAGTTCTTCTACCGTATGTTGATCACCTTGAGCCAGAAAAATACGCGATCCGATGCTCTTGGCAGCATTCTCATTAACCGTAACCTTATCCGTCCATTTGAGCTTTCCTTGCTTAACCTGCTCCGCTACGATGTACTCTGTCATCATTTTGGTCATACTTGCTGGTGGGAGCGGCTCATCCGGGTTCATAGACAGCAATACCTGCCCTGTGGAAGGCTCAATCAAGATAGCCGAGCGCAGTGCCAGACTAGGCGGGTTCACAGAGCCTGTCCCCGTAATATTCGCCGCCTCCGTTGTCGCTCCGGCAGCAAAAGTGGCTACAGTCGGATCAAAATTGCCCACAACCGGCAAAGCTGACATATACATCATATTAAGCACCATGACTGCTGTTACGCTCTTTTTAATCATGCTGCGTTTCTTATTTTGTTTATGATTGTTCGCTTTCAAATGAATACAAACCCCTCTCGTACCTCAACCCGATCCGTTATGTATAACGAGACGGTGGATAAAGCCTCTACTAGGCCAATGAAATTAATGTTTTAAAATTCGGTTTTGTTTCCTCAGTTGGAGCCAATAGTCAACGTTCTCTGCTCTTATCTTGGAATGAGCAGGTACTAAGTAAGTCCTATGTCCTAACGTGTCCTTACTGCATCAACCCATTCGTAAAAAGCGGACACTTGTCTATTCTATCACAGGGGTATCTCTAAAAAAAGACAGGCAGAGCGAAATACGCCCTGCCTGTCGTCAAGTCTGCTACAGTCGAACTTTATAATGAATAGTTTGGTGCTTCTTTTGTAATTTGCACATCATGCGGATGGCTTTCACGCAGACCTGCACCCGTAATACGGATAAAGCTCGTATCATTACGAAGCTCCTCAATATTAGCAGTGCCGCAATATCCCATACCAGAACGAAGACCGCCCAACAACTGGTGAACCGTATCGGAAAGTGGTCCTTTATAAGCGACACGTCCTTCAATGCCTTCCGGCACCAATTTCTTATCATCATCTTGGAAATAACGATCTTTACTTCCTTGCTTCATCGCAGCCATGGAACCCATACCACGATATACTTTAAAGCGACGGCCTTGATAAATCTCGGATTCGCCTGGACTTTCTTCCGTACCAGCAAAAAGACTACCCAGCATTACCGCAGAAGCTCCTGCCGCAATGGCCTTTGTAATTTCACCGGAATATTTAATGCCACCGTCTGCAATAATCGGAATATTATATTCCCGTGCTACTGTCGCACAATCATAAATAGCTGTTACTTGCGGAACACCAATCCCGGCGATCACGCGCGTTGTACAGATAGAGCCTGGACCAATGCCGACTTTTACAACCGAAGCTCCGGCTTCAATCAGTTCACGCGTTCCGTCACCAGTAGCTACATTACCTGCTACAATCGTCAGATCAGGATAAGCATCACGCAATTTGCGAACCGCTTCAATGATGTTAATATGATGACCGTGAGCAGAATCGACGACAATCAGATCCACACCTGCATTTACGAGTGCTTCAGTCCGATCAAACGTATCTTTGGAAATACCGACAGCCGCACCGACCAGAAGACGCCCTTGTGCATCTTTCGCTGCGTTTGGAAATTGAATAGCCTTCTCAATATCTTTAATAGTGATAAGCCCTTTGAGGTAATTTTCATCATCGACCAAAGGAAGTTTTTCAATTTTATGCTTTTGCAGAATACCTTCTGCTTCCTGCAAGGTCGTACCTACAGGTGCAGTTACCAGCTTTTCCTTGGTCATCACTTCACTGATTTTAAGATTAAAATCGTGAATAAAACGAAGATCGCGGTTAGTAATAATACCCACCAGCTTATTTTCTTCATTTACAACAGGTACGCCAGAAATACGATATTTACCCATAACGGCTTCAGCATCAGATACCAAGTGATCTGGAGTCAATGAAAATGGATTGGTGATAACACCGCTCTCTGAACGTTTAACCCGATCTACCTCTACTGCTTGCTGTTCAATCGACATATTTTTATGAATAATACCGATACCGCCTTCACGAGCCATGGCAATTGCCAAAACTGCCTCAGTAACAGTATCCATACCAGCACTCATCAAAGGAATATTCAGCTTAACGTTATCACTCAAACGGGTCGCTACGCTTACTTCTTTCGGCAGAACCACCGACTTGCGAGGTACCAGCAAAACATCGTCAAAGGTAAGGCCTTCCTTACCGAATTTATCTTCCCACACCAAGATGATCCTCCTTCAAATTGTTTAGTCTGTATTGGTCTTGTTGTCTGTCCGACATGGACAAATCAAGGCTCTCTGAAAATATATTATTGCAATCTTAGCAAAGCGGTATAGGGGTGTCAAGCCTTCCTCAGTAGCCATAACTTTTAGTATTACCCTGTACAAACAAGTGTACTCGCAGGAAGGACATCCCTTATAATTAAGCGTTTCCAGGGATAAAGTCGACCCTTTTATAAAAAATAATCCGCTTGAAAAAAGACAGATTAGGGGTTACATATAAGGCTCTACGTAATATACAAAAAAGAAGGACCACAATCTCAAGGAGATCATGGTCCTTCTTACTTTTGCTTGGCGACGTCCTACTCTCCCAGGACCCTGCGGTCCAAGTACCATCGGCGCTGGAGGGCTTAACGGTCGTGTTCGGGATGGGTACGTGTGGAACCCCTCCGCTATCGCCACCAAACATGAATTTGTAAAACAAATTCTACCGTATGGGCATTCGGTTCATCACTAATCGTGTGAATGAATAGCCATGCGCTTTTCTTCAAGGTGTTACACCCTGGAAA
>NZ_JBSQBM010000031.1:0-55501 GCF_059417685.1 Paenibacillus sp. LT-B23
GACCAAGGACCTCAAGGAGTTCAAGGAGTCCAAGGTGACCAAGGACCTCAAGGTGTTCAAGGTGACCAAGGAGACCAAGGACCTCAAGGAGTTCAAGGAGTCCAAGGACCTCAAGGCATTCTGTAAGCTTAAGGTCAAGGTATATTTAGATGACCCAAAAGTTATTATAACTTTTGGGTCTTTTTTTGTCTTAAGTTAATGTTTGCAGTTCTGCTCTAACGAAAAAAACCTTTGTCGAAGTCATGTGGAAATGAATTCCAAGAGACTTCGACAAAGGTATTGGAAAATAACTGTTGGCTAGTATTCTAATCAGCCTTGCCTGAGATTTAAGGCAACACAACCACTTTCTCTTTACAGGACGCAACAAATTTTGCATATTGAATACAAGTTTCTAATGAATCATTTGGCTCCATAGGCCACCATCGTATGGCTCCCCTGGGAGCTTTGGAGGCATAGGTTTCAATTTCTGATGGAATTCGACCTACAACCACGATTTGGATCTCCATAAAGTTGTTTTCAATGCCCTTTTGGAGCGTCTTAATTAATTGGGTATGCTCTATTTCAGGGCAGGAATGGGGGATAGGGAACAATATTGAGAATCTTGAATTATCTTCTTGAATAACATGAGCAGATTTCCGGGCAAGATCATCCGTAGAAGCCTCCCATATACGACGATAAGGCAATTGCTCAGGCAAATCGAGCTCTTTCAATCTCATTTGAATCCTTTGAAAATAGCATCTATTTAGTTCCCTTACAAGAACCTGAATCTGCTTATTTCTGAGGAATGTAGTGTTATTTCCATTTTCATTACGATATTGGATATATATCAAATCGGGGATGTTTACAAATTTAGTACAAAGAAACGTCCGGACTAGCATATCGTAATCATCTGCTACCAGTAGTTCATTGCGATGGCCTCCGATCAGATGATAACAGTCCCTCGTCCACGCACGGGGATGATTGGGTAAACCGACCAAATGACGAATGGTTTTGCCATTAATGGTCGTATGTTTTTGTGCATTTTGCCATCTGTTCATTTCATGCAGCCAGACTCGATAATGAACACTGTAACCAAAGCCACAATCCCAGCCATACCAATGTGCATGATTGCTCTCTGCATACACTTCAGCACAATCCCCATAAACAAAGCCACAGTCAGGATTTTGTTGAAATGCTTTGACGATTTTCTCCAGGCAGTCAGGAGTTAGCTCATCATCATGATCGACTTCTACTAAAATTTCCCCTGTACATAGACCTGCTGCAAACCTTTTGATGGCCCCTATATAGCCATTACGGGAATCCTGGCGATATCTCCGCACACGGTGATCCTCTAAAGGGAGTAAATACTCCTTGTATGTCTCATCTTCATCACCGGAATCATCCACGATTACCCATTCCCAGTTCTTGTAGGTCTGCTTCAATAAGGATTGATAAGGGCGTTGAATTTTTTCTTTTGACCTGTAGCTGGCAGTAAACACGGATATTAAAGGTGTGTTTGAAGAAAAATGTGTTGGAGGAATCGTTCTATTCTCCGGAAGAGGATCTGTTGCCTTGAGCCAGCAGAAAAATAAATGCATAGGTTGAATTTCGTCTGGTGAATGGAAGTGCAACCAGCGTTTTTTTTCGTGATCAGGCAACGCTTTTAGTGCTGGAAATTCTCCCCACTCTTCTCCGAGCGAGACGTAAACCCGAGGTTTTTGGAGGCTGTTGTTTATAAGTGGTTGATCAGCCTCATACAAGTTTATTGTAATGTGATTTTCTTCCAATCTATCTATCAATTCTTTTACATGATCCTTTAAAACCTTCTTCGATACAAATAAATGAGTTGTCAGTAGCGGAGTGAAATTCAGTGGCATGATCATTCTCCTTTACCAGTTTCGAACACCAACGAGAGAGAGGTGCCGATTCAGACGTGAGTTGTTGTTTTTATTGAAGCATCCATTTTCCTGGCATCATTTTATTTCCTAGTAATATATATGTATGTGTATGTGTTCGGGGATGTGAGGAACAGATCAGCCCATATGAAAACCAACGAGTAAATCGTCTGAATTAAGCATAAAAGAAAGGTGGAGTAAGCGTGGAATGCCCATTAGTAAGTGTAGTTATACCTGCATATAACCGGCCGCATACACTAAAAATCGCCATCGACAGTGTATTGGAACAAACTTACCCGAACATCGAAATCATTATCTGTGATGACAGTACAACGAGTGAAGTACAAGAAATGCTTGATTCTTATTTAGATTCTTTTCCCCAAATTAAATATTATAAAAATGATAAAAATCTTTTTCTTGGAAATTGGCATAAATGTTTCGATTTGACGTCAGGTGAATATATCAATTACTTGATGGATGACGACATGTTTCATAAAGAAAAAATAGCAAGGATGATCTATTTTTTTGAAAATTTCGAAAGCATCACACTGGTTACCTCGTATCGGCAAACCATTAATGAATCAGGGGCTATTCTCCCACCGCTCTATGCAACGGAAAGGCTGCACGAGGAAACAAGGATAATGGACGGAAGAATGTTGGCAAACGTTGCATTAACTCGTTGTTTAAATGTGATTGGTGAACCTACGACAGTGTTGTTTAAAAAAACAGATCTTATCGAACAGTTTGGAGTATATAAAGGAAAACAGTATTCTCTTCTTAATGATTTAGCATCTTGGTTGAACTTACTATCCAAAGGAAAAGCAGTTTATATTCCTGAAGCGTTAAGCTATTTCCGAATACATCCCAATCAAAATAATCAAACACTTGGTCAAAATGCGTTTACGGAATGGTTGGATATTATGATTGCCGCAAGGGATGATGGATTTCTTGATACTGACGATTTGTTTAAAACTGCACTTCATTCTTATCATGAACGTATAAAGGGTCGTCCACAATTTGATGCAGATAGCAAGCGAATTGAAATAATATTAAAAACATTGGAGTCCTAGCTTGTTCATCCGATATGCGAAGGAGGCTAGCTCATGTTCAACATTCCCTTCTTACGACCTAATCTAGTAAAAAAGGAACGATTTATTGCCAATTTTGAGAAAATAGAAGAGACGCGGATTTACTCCAATTATGGTCCCTTAAATAACCTGTTTGAAGAGCGGGTCATTGCGCAAATGTTTGATGGAATCGGTTCGGCTGTGACCGTTCATAACGCTACCATCGGGTTGATTTTGGCGATCGCTCAAAGCAAGCGACCACAGGGAAAATATGCAGTTATGCCAAGTTTTACTTTTGCTGCCACCCCACTTGCTGCTGAGTGGTGCGGGCTTGAACCCTACTTCCTTGACATTGAACCGGAGAATTGGCAAATGAATAGGGAACAGTTAGAACAGACGGTCAAGCTGCTGGGCGATGAGATTGCGGTAATCGTTCCATATGCCACTTTCGGTACAGCCATTGATTTATCCGTCTACAATAAGCTGCAAGAGCAAGGAATTCCGGTAGTCATCGATGCGGCTGCCAGTTTTGGAACCATGACTTCAGAGGAAACCGTACATTTTGGCAAAGGCTTCGGAGGAGCCGTAGTGTTCAGCTTTCATGCCACCAAATCTTTTGGTATTGGAGAGGGTGGATTGGTATACAGTTTGGACCAAGATCTCATCAAGCGAATTCGTCAGGCGGGAAATTTCGGTTTCTCCAGCAACAGGGAGTCTGTCACCCAAGGTCTTAACAGTAAGATATCCGAGTATACCGCTGCTATCGCTTTAGCCACTTTCGACCATTTCAAAGCTGTACGGGAGAATAGAAGGACCATCTACGAATGTTATCTTCAAGAACTGATCCAAGCAGACTTATTAGAACGAGGATGGTCTATACAAAAAACGCAAGGATCGGTTGTTCATCAATTTATACCTATTCTTTGTCCAGATTCTCACAGCAATCAAGAAGTTGTTAAGTTATTAGCCTCTAATTCGATTGAAGCCAGAACCTACTTTTCTCCGGCGTGCCATCAGCAGAAGCAGTTCCAAAGTTATACCCGGTCTACTCTTCATATTACCGAGCATATTACCAAACATATTGTCAGCCTGCCCTTGTGGGAAGAGTTGGACGATATTATCGTTCGAAGAATTGTGAACGTTCTAGGGAGCTTGGGAAGAGAGACAACCAGATGAGGAAAATCGTCATATGGGGATCGGGCGGACATGCCAGGGAAGTCAACTGGTTATGTGAAGAGCTGGGAATTCAAGTGGTAGGTTTTTTAGACGAACGGCCAGAGACGAAAGGGAAGATCGTAAATGGCGTTCCTGTACTGGGGACGTTAACTGACATTGAAGCGTTAAAATATGAGGTAGAGCTGATATGTGCGGGGGTGGGTGACCCGGCATTAAAGAAGCGATTCGCTTATCATACAACTCAATCGGGATTTCGTATCGCAGCCCCACTATTACACCCCCGTGTTCGCTTATCTCAGAGAAACACCGTTGGAGAGGGAAGCATGATCTTTGAGGGGGCTGTCCTGTCAGACAATATTAAGATCGGACAGCATGTAATTATCAATCGGAGTGTTAACGTGAGTCATGATGCGGTTATTGGTGATTATGTAACCATGGCCCCCGGTGTGAATCTGGCAGGCAATGTAACCATAGATGAGGGAGCCTATATCGGCATTGGAGCCTCAGTACGGGAGAAACGTCACATCGGTTGTTGGTCTATGATCGGTGGTGGGGCCTTTGTTAAAGAGGATATACCCGAATTTACCATGGCTGCAGGTGTACCAGCAGTCGTCAAAAAACGGCTTGATATGCCCTGAGCCTCCTTCCCTTGGAACAGAGCGTATTCATTTCGTAGCAATATGCTTGGCAATGAAGTGATTTACCTGCCAAAAGGCTGTACTGGAAAAGGTTCTTATGACCTGGCCCGGCACGGCCTTATTATATTTTAAGCTAGATGAATATACTCGTTTTACAGGTTATTCAAAATTAAAATTTATTTTTGATTATTTTTGTATTTCTTATTTTCAAATGAAAACAAAAGTGTTATAGTCTCCATAAACCAAGAATAACCACTGTAATAAAGTAGTTCAAAACTAAAACTGAACTTGGAGGTCTTTTTCCTATGGTACAAAGTCTGTGGAATTCTTCACAAGCATCTGAGCAAAAAAACACGCTGGAACAGCTCGTATATCGTTCTAACCTTATCGGCACAGACAGGAGCGTGTGTAACTGGGGAGGCGGCAATACTTCGGCCAAAACGACGATACAGGATTTTCGCGGGCGTGAAGTAGAAGTAATGTACGTCAAGGGCAGCGGTTCCGATCTTGCTACGATGAAAGCGCATAACTTTACAGGGCTTCGTATGGAGGATATCCGTCCCTTGTTCGAAAGGGAAGATATGTCTGACGAGGATATGGTCGCGTATCTGGCGAATTGTATGATAGATGCCAAGCATCCGCGTGCTTCGATTGAGACACTATTGCACGCTTTTTTACCTTTTAGACATGTGGATCATACCCACCCGGACGCCATTATCAGCTTGTGCTGTGCGCATAACGGCAAGTACATTGCGAAAGAGATTTTCGGTGACCGTTTTGTATGGGTACCTTATATTCGTCCTGGTTTTAAGCTGTCCAAGATGATTGCTCAAGGTGTACTCGATCATCCGCAAGCAGAATTGGTATTGATGGAAAAGCACGGTCTGGTTACATGGGGAGAAACTTCCGAGGCAGCCTATGCGAAAACCATCGAAATCATTCAAGAAGCAGAAAGCTATATTAAAGCTCGTCAAGAGGAAAAAGAGTCGTTTGGAGGCGTAAAATATAAAGCGCTTACTCCTGAGGAACGCCGCAGTATTGCGTCTAGCGTCATGCCATCTGTTCGGGGAGCGGTCAGTGATGAGAAGAAGATGATCCTTACCTTTGATGATGCAGAGGGCGTGCTGGAGTTTGTAAATGGTCAGGATTCTGCTGTATTGTCACAGGTCGGGGCAGCGTGCCCGGATCATCTGGTTCATACCAAGGTGGTGCCGTTTTTTGTAGACTGGACACCGGACGTAGAGGATGTCGAGGGTTTAAAAATAAAGCTCGTAGAGGGTATCGCAGCCTATAAGGAGCAATACCAAGCTTATTTTGAACGCAATCGGCATGAAGGAGACGTTATGTTTGAGGCCGCGCCACGTGTGATTTTAATCCCGGGCATCGGCATGATTAACACAGGCAAAAGCTGGAGCAACGCACAGGTGAGTGGCGCTTTGTATCATCGTGCTATCGCGGTGATGCGGGGTGCGACGGCGTTAGGACAGTTTGTTTCGCTTAGTGAAAACGAATCGTATAACGTGGAATACTGGCCCTTGGAGTTGTATAAGCTGTCACTCGCTCCGGCAGAAGCGGAATTTTCACGCAAAATCGCGCTCATTACAGGCGGTGCAGGCGGAATCGGCAGTGCAACCGCACGCCGTTTGGTGGATGAAGGAGCACATGTCGTGTTGGCCGACCTGAATCTGGAAGGCGCACAAAAGGTGGCCTCCGAGCTGAATGACCACTACGGAGAAAACCGCGCTATTGCAGTCAAAATGGATGTGACGCAGGAGGACCAGATTCAGGATGCCTATGCGGAAACCGCGCTAACCTACGGCGGTGTGGATATCATCGTCAACAATGCAGGGCTGGCCACCTCCAGTCCATTCGACGAAACATCATTAAAGGAATGGAATTTGAACATAAACGTGCTGGGCACAGGTTATTTTTTGGTAGCACGGGAAGCGTTCAAGCTGATGAAGGAGCAGACACTTGGCGGCAGCATGGTGTTCGTCGGCTCGAAAAACTCCGTCTATGCAGGTAAAAATGTAACGGCCTACAGCTCGGTCAAGGCGCTGGAAGCGCATCTCGCCCGTTGTATTGCCGCAGAAGGCGGCGAATACGGCATTCGGGTAAACACGATTTTGCCGGACGCGATTCTGCAAGGCTCGGCGATCTGGAACTCCAACTGGCGCAACGAACGCGCCGCCGCCTACGGCATCGAGCCAGACCAACTGGAAGAACACTACCGCAAGCGGACGACGCTACTGGTAAACATTTACCCGCAGGATATCGCCGAGGGGATTGCCTTTTTCGCCTCATCCAAGGCGGAGAAAACGACAGGCTGTATGCTCACCATCGACGGTGGCGTCCCCGCAGCCTTTACAAGATAGGAAGTTATGAGAGGCAGTCAATAAAGCTACACGTGATGAAAACAAGAACTAGCTTTATTAAAATGAACCTCAGTAAATGCTAGATCCATTTCACTAATCCAAGCCACAGGACCATAGTACTGTAGGGTTCGTAATTAGTTGGGAACACGTAAATAAGTAATAATACTTATTTATGTGTTTGCATCCTTTTATATATACACACTAACACTTTAAAATAGAAGTGACTTTATGGGTGGTCAGCAGCGGAGCGGGCGGAATTGTTCTGAAGAAGCGTAGCGTTCGCCTTTATCCCCGGATTTTTACCTTTATATGTTCTATAAAATAAAAAAATCTGGGGATAACAGCGATCGGAAGAACAATCCGCACGCGAAGCGGCCTCCCACCACCATAACTCACTCACTTTTCAAGGAGGAACCACGATGAGTGACAAAGCGTACGCTTTATTCGAGGAACAGCAGCAACAAAGGGGCATTGACCTGGAACAAGTAAAGTCAAAGCTGAAAGCGCTTAGCATAGAAACCCCATCATGGGGCTATGGCGACTCAGGTACACGGTTTAAAGTTTTTCAAAAAACAGGCGTGCCGCGTGATCCGTTCGAAAAGCTGGAGGATGCCGCACAGGTTCATGCAGTAACCGGATTGTGTCCATCGGTCGCCATTCATATCCCGTGGGATAAGGTGGATAATTACGGCAAGCTCCGCAGTCATGCCGAAAGCCTCGGACTGCGGCTTGGGGCGGTTAATCCGAATCTGTTTCAGGATGAAGATTACATGCTCGGCAGCGTCACCAATGTAGACCCGGCAATCCGCCGCAAGGCAACAAACCACTTGCTGGAATGTGTGGACATTGCGAAGGAAACAGGTTCCAACGATTTTAGCCTGTGGTTTGCAGACGGAACAAACTATCCGGGTCAGGGAGACATCCGCAAGCGGAAAAATTGGATGCTGGAAGCACTCAGCGAAATGTATAAGGCGCTTACACCTGATATGCGCATGCTGATTGAATACAAGGCGTTCGAGCCAGCCTTTTATCATACGGATATTGCCGACTGGGGCATGGCGTACAATTACGCGACCAAGTTGGGACCGCAGGCACAGGTGCTTGTGGATACAGGGCATCATCTGCCAGGAGCTAACGTGGAGCATATTGTCGCGTTTTTAATTGATGAGAAGCGACTGGGCGGCTTTCATTTTAATAGCTACAAATATGCGGATGATGATCTCATCGTGGGCTCCGCGAATCCGTATGAGCTGTTCTTGATTTTTTATCAAATTTTAAATGCAGCTCAGGATGTGGATACGGATATCCGACATACGGTGGACAAAATCGCTTATTTGATCGACCAGTCGCACAATATTGAACAAAAAATCCCGGCGATGATTCGATCAGTGCTGAATGTGCAGACACAATATGCGAAGGCGCTGCTGATCAATCATGCAGAGGTGGAGGAAGCGGCGAGCCGTCAGGATGTGCTGGGTGCGGAGGATGCTGTGCGTAAAGCGTTTGAGTTCGACGTTGCACCATTGCTCAAGGCAATACGTGAGGAGCAAGGGCTACCCGCTGATCCGATGAAAGCCTATTTAGCGTCTGATTATGGCACGCAGATTTTGCAAAGAGGCAAGGGTGGTGCAAGCTGGTGAGCATCCTCGCATATGATCTGGGGGCAAGCAGCGGCAGGGTTCTGCTCGGTCGATTGACGGATTCACGTATAGAGGTGGAGGAAATCCATCGCTTTTCGAATGATCCGGTCAAGGTCGGGGAGCGTCTGCACTGGGATATTTTGCGTCTGTATCACGAGGTTCAGCAAGGACTGCTCAAAGCTAAGCACATGGGAGTGAACCCGTCCAGTCTGGCGATTGATTCCTGGTCGGTCGATTTTGGACTGATTGGAGAAGCCGGAGAATTGCTGGGTAACCCTTATCATTATCGGGATTGGCATACCCACGGGGTGATGGAGGAAGTACAGGGTCAGCTGGGCAAGGAGTTTATTTTTCAGCGCACAGGGATTCAGTTTTTGACCTTTAATACGATGTTTCAGTTGGCTGCTATGCGAAAAGCAAAATCGCCGCTGCTGGAGCAGGCAGAGCATTTCTTGATGATTCCCGATCTGCTGCGGTATTTTCTAACAGGTGAAATGCACAATGAGTTTTCCAATGCGACTAGCACGCAGTTATATAATCCGTTGCAGCAGGCATGGGATCATGAGTTATTGTCTAGTATCAGCATTCCCCGTTCCTGGTTTGGAAAGGTACTGGAGCCGGGAAGTGCCGCCGGTACGATCCGTTCCTCGGTCATGACTGATCTGGGCATCGGGGCGATTCCTGTCATTGCGGTCGCGGAACATGATACGGGATCGGCTGTGGCTGCGGTGCCTGCGTTGGAGCGGTCATTTGCATATTTAAGCTGCGGAACGTGGTCCCTGATGGGAACGGAAACCCCGCAGCCGGTGATCAACGATGATACGCTGAGATTTAATTTTACGAACGAAGGCGGGGTAGGCCGGACCTACAGGCTGCTTAAAAATATTATGGGCTTGTGGATTTTACAGGAGGCACGCAGAGAGTGGGAGCGTCAAGGAACCTCTTATTCCTTCCCTGAGCTGGTACACATGGCGGAGCAAGCTCCGGCGTTCGTTTCTTGGATCGACCCGGACGATGAGCTGTTTCTGCATGCCGGAGATATGAGAACACGCATACGCCAATATTGCCGCAATACCGGGCAGCCTTTGCCAGAGACACCGGGTGAGGTTACGCGCTGTATTTTGGAAAGTCTGGCGTTGAAATACCGTTACGTTCTAGAGCTTACGGAGCGCGTGTCAGGACAACGATTTAACGGGCTGCATATGGTCGGCGGGGGGATTCAAAATCGGTTGTTGTGCCAATGGACGGCCAACTCGATTCAAAAACCCGTGTGGGCCGGACCCGCAGAAGCAAGCGCAATCGGCAATCTTGCGGTACAATGGATGGCACAGGGAAAGTTCGCCGATATATGGGAAGCACGCCGGGTCATCGCGGATTCTATTTCCGTAGAGGTGTATGAACCTGCTGAGTCGCAAGCGTGGGAGGATGCCTACGGACGATTCCGGCGGGTGGCGGGACTTTTTGTACATTAAAGATGTGGAGTGAGATTGCCATGCTGGTCGCAGAAAGATATGAGATGATCGTACAGCTCGTCAATGAAAAAGGAAGCATACGTGTGTCGGAGTTGAGTGAGCTGTGCAAAGTGACAGAGGAAACGATCCGCCGCGATCTGGACCGTCTGGAGCAGGCGGGACGGTTGCGCCGTTCGCATGGGGGAGCGGTTAGCGTCAAAAACGAGCAGCCCGAAACGCCCTATGCGGTACGGGAAATTATGAACGCAGAGGAAAAGCGCCGGATTGCCGAGGAAGCGGTAAAGCAGATTCAGCCGCATGATCGTATTTTGCTGGATGCCAGCACGACGGCCTGGTATATGGCGTCGATTTTGCCGGATATTCCGCTGACGATATTGACGAATTCGATCCGTGTAGCAACAGAGCTGGCGGGTAAGGACAAAATCGAGGTCATTTCGACCGGAGGACAGTTACTACAGCGTTCACTGTCATTCGTAGGCCCGCTCGCGGAGCGCTCGTTGGAATCGTATTATGTGGATAAATTGTTTTTCTCCAGTCAGGGGGTGCATCTAGATCGGGGCATTAGTGAATCGAATGAGCTGCAAGCGCGTTTGAAGCAGAAAATGGTCAGCATTGCAGACCGCGTGATTTTACTGGCAGATGCGAGCAAATTTGGGCAGCAGGCGTTTACGCATGTCGTGAAATTGTCGCAGGTGTCCGAGATTATTACGGATTCGCGGTTGTCGGACCCCATTCGCAGTCATTTGGCAGAGTTGTCGATTCCGGTAACGGTTGTGTAAATTTAAAAATGTCGAGGTGAAAGGCGCTCCGCGTTTCATTTGATCTTACGATCGCTGTTGCAGCGGGATTCTCTGATGATGTAGAACATGCATAGGTGAGAATCCCGCTGCAAGCTTATGCTTACGCTAAGAGCTTTCCTTTGGAGAGCTCTTAGGCGAGCGCTGACGCTTCTCCAGATTCAAATGAACCGCGACGCTGGTATCCTCCGTAAGTGGATTTTTTTGTAGTGAGTAAGGTAGTATCGGTTCAACCCTAATGCCGACAGACCAGATCAGACGTTCCACAGGTAAATGGTTTAATATCCAAAATAACTAGAAAGCGTTTACTTTTCATATAAGCTGAACTCGAAAAATTCACATAAAAACGGAGTAGGCGGAATGGTGCTGTCAAGCGAAGCGATCGCGATGGGAAGCACCATCCCACTGCGCAGTGGCGCTATATGTAGCTTTCCAGCTCAGTTTTATGTATAAAGTAATGGCTATTCTATGGACGGAAGGGGTGTTCCGTATGAAGGTATCTTTATTTATTACCTGCCTGAGTGATGCGATTTATCCCAAGGTGGGGGAAGCGATGGCACGCTTGCTTGCCAGATATGGTGTTCAACTGGATTTTCCGAAGGTGCAGACATGCTGCGGACAGCCGTCCTATAACAGCGGCTACTGGGATGAAACGAGGGCAGCAGCGAAAACAATTTTGAAAGCGTTTGACGACAGCGACTTTGTTGTATCGCCCTCCGGTTCCTGCACTTATATGATTCATCATTACCCGGAGTTGTTCAAGGATGAGCCGGAATGGCTGGACTCAGCGCGGCGACTGGAGCAAAAGACGTATGAGTTTACGCAATTTATGGTACAGGTGCTTGGCGTGACCGATGTGGGCGCGTCTTTTCCGCATACCGTAACCTACCATCCGTCTTGCCACGGTACCCGTTTGTTGGGCGTGAAGGAGGAGCCGATGCAGCTACTTGGCAGTGTAAAGGGCTTGCAACTGGTGCCGCTTCCTTTTGCCGAGGATTGCTGTGGCTTTGGCGGGACTTTTGCGGTAAAAATGTCGGATATTTCGGGAGCCATGGTGACGGAAAAGGTGGATCATATCAGGGAAACGGAGGCCGAGGTGCTGGTTGGACTGGATATGGCCTGCCTGATGAACATTGCGGGAAATCTCAGGTATCGGGAAGAGCCGGTTCGGGTTATGCATCTTGCCGAGCTGCTGTATGAAGGGGTGAAGCACGCATGACCACTGTACATTCACATTCGATGAGCCAAAAGGTCAAAAAACGCGCCGAGCTGGCCTTGAACGACGATTTTCTGCGGAATGCGGTCCGTTTCACGACGGAGCGTTTGCGTAACGGCAAGCAGGCGGCTTCAGAGCAGCATGGGAATTGGGAGGAATGGCGTGAGCGGGGCCGTCAAATTCGGTTGCATACCATTGCCCATCTGGACTATTATCTGAACCTGTTTGTGGACAATGCCCGGGCCAACGGGGTGCATATCCATTTTGCCGATACAGCAGCAGATGCGGTACGGATTACGCTGGATATTGCTGCCCACAATCAGGCCCGGTCTGTTGTTAAATCCAAGTCGATGGTGTCCGAAGAGCTACATTTGAATCAGGCGCTGGAGGGCGTGGATATCGAGACGATTGAAAGTGATCTCGGTGAATATATTATTCAGCTTGCAGGCGAGGCCCCATCCCATATCGTCATTCCGGCGATTCACAAAAACCGCTATCAGATTGCCGAACTGCTGTCCAAAGAAGCGGGGGAGGAATTGTCTGCGGATACGACGATTTTGGCTGGTTTTGTCCGTAAGAAGCTGCGTGAAAAGTTTCTGGAGGCAGATATCGGAATGACTGGCTGTAATTTTGCCATCGCAGAGACGGGTTCCATGGTACTGTTCGAAAATGAAGGCAATGCGCGGATGGTTTCCACTTTGCCCAAAACGCAAATTACGCTGATGGGTATGGAACGGATTATTCCATCATGGACGGATTTGGAGGTCATGGCTACATTGCTGCCACGTTCTGCTACCGGACAGAAGCTGACGATGTATATGTCCGGCATTTCAGGCCCACGACGCAGCCAAGATGCCGATGGGCCGGAGGAAATGCATATCATCATCGTAGATAACGGACGCTCTCTTCAATTGGGTAATCCGGAGTTTCAGGAGCTGCTGAATTGCATCCGTTGCGGAGCTTGCCTGAACGCCTGCCCGGTTTACCGCCACATTGGCGGACATGCGTATGGCGGGACCTATAGCGGCCCTATCGGCGCGGTGCTTACGCCTGCTTTGCATGGCAAAATTGAAGAGTGGAACGACATTGCGAGTGCATCCAGTCTGTGTGGTGCGTGCTATGAAGCTTGTCCGGTCAAAATACCGTTGCATGATATGCTTGTCTATCTACGCAGACGCAAGGTGGAGGCAGGACAGGGAGATAAGCTGGAGACGGCGGGGATGAAGGGGTTCGCGACAGTGGTTTCCAGTTCGAATCGATTCGCAGCAGCGATTCGGCTTGGGCAGATTGCCCAAAAAGCGGTCGTCCGTAAGGGAGAAATCACCCTTAAGGTTGGCCCGTTAAAGGGCTGGAATACGTACCGTGTGGCTCCCTCTCTGGCGAAAAAATCCTTCCGTCAGCAATGGAAAACACTGGAGCATGAGTTGGAGCAAGAACGCAACGCTATGCAATCGGATGTCCATAGCCGAATGGAAACGATTTTGGCGGATAGAAGTAAAGGAGGTAGCCAACATGAGTGAACAGAATAAACCTTCTGCGCAAGCAAAGACCGTCCATGAAGCGTGGCTCCATCAAATGGAAGCCGAATCCCGCACCAAGCAGGTACGCTTTATGGATGGCATTGCAACGAAGCTCAAGCGTCCGCGACAGACGGAGCCACCCGTGCAGCCGTTTCGCGGCGCACCTGCATTTTGGCATGAATTCGAATGGAGCGCGGAGCAGCGCATCGAAGAGTTTACCGCCAACTTTACAAGTGTTGGCGGGCATGTCGTGCGTCTGCCGAGTCTGGAGCATTCGGCAGACTGGATCGCGCGCAAGGCGCGAGAGCTGGGAGCGGCCAATATCGTCCGGCAGAATGAGCCGGACCTGGATGCACTCCAGCTGGAAGCGGCGCTGCCGGAAGTCCGCCTATCGGTGTGGAACACCGATCCAGTCGAGGACTGGAAGGCCCGCGCCGCCGAGGCGGATATCGGTATCGTCATCGCCGATGAAGCTGCCGCCTACACCGGATCGGTGGCGGTGCTGTCCTCATCGGAGAAGGGCCGCGCAGTCAGTTTGCTGCCGACCGTGCTGATCATTCTCCTGCCGGTGGAGCGTCTGAAGACGCGGCTGGGCGAAATTTTAAACCGCTTTGATGAGGTTGGACGTGAGCAATTGCCCGCAGGGATTCATTTTATTACCGGACCCAGCCGCTCGTCGGATATTGAAAATGATCTGACCATCGGTGTACACGGCCCCGGCATCGTTTATACGTTGTTAATAGGTTGAGTTAGCAAGGTAGACTGGCGGACCTTCAATTCAAAAGCAAGGGAGATTGGCTCCAGAGGCTGGCTGTTCAACTGCCGATACAACGTACGGAACATTTCCTGTCCGATGCGCTGCAATGGATTCGTAATATTGGTCAGTCCCATAGCGTCAGCTACCTGGCTTTCATCGGCTTCAAAGCCCACCACTGCCAAATCTTTTGGAATATTCCATCCCTTACTGCGGGCGGCTGAGATAATACCGCATGCCACAAAATCATTGGTTGTCATGATGGCATGGGGACGTTCCTTTAATGACTCCAGCTTGGCAAACGCCCGCATTCCGTCCTGCACCGTATGGATACCACTGAGCAACCACTCCTCATTCACGGGCAGCTTTCTTGCCGCGAGCAGGTCATAATAAGCCTGGAGTCTTCTTTGGCTGTTTACGCTGTTTTTCCTGCCCACGGTGCAGGCGATTTTTTCAAATCCCAGCTCGGTCAAATGTTCTAATCCAATCCGAAACCCTTCATAGTGGTCAAGATAAATGGATGAAATCTCTTTATTTTTTAATGGCTCACAGGTCACAATCGGCCCATATTGGGTATAACGCCTCACAGCAGACCAGTCCAGCATACGCCGTAAAATGACGAGCCCGTCCACTTTTTTCTGCCTCAATAGCTCTAACGCCGCGCTCTCCAAATCCCGCTTTTCCTCCGTCTGGTAGATGAGAACTTGATAATCCTGCTCTTTACCCGCATTGGACACTCCCTTGATGATTTGCATGTAATAATTGTTAATGGTCGGGGTCATGATCCCGATGACCTTGGTACGGCCCACTTTCAACTGCACCGCATTAATATTCGGAATATAATCCAGTTCCCGAATCACTTCCATCACCCTGGTCCGCGTAGCTTCACTGACATAAGGATGATGATTCAGCACCCGAGACACGGTACTTGTCGATACTCCCGCGATTTCCGCAATTTTTTTAATATTATGCATGGAATTCAACTCCAAAAATTTAGTTCTTGACCTGGAATGCATCCCAGATTGTAGCATGAAAGCATAAAGCGTATGCAGCAATCCGGGATGCATTTGAGGCACACGGGTTCCGTCATACATCTTCACAAATTATATATTACCTGGAGGAATGCAACATGGAACAGGCAAAAGGATTTCCCAAGGACTTTCTATGGGGCGGGGCAGCCGCTGCCATGCAGATTGAAGGGGCTTACAATGTAGATGGGAGAGGGCTCTCGATCTCTGATGTATTTACCTTTGATCCGGAACTCGACAAAAAGCACTGGCTGGATCAGTGGCATATGATGACCCACGCCCAAGTCAAGGAAGCATTGGACCCAGACAGCACCAAAAATTATCCCAAACGCCGGGGAAATGATTTCTATCACCGTTATGAAGAAGATATTAATCTGCTGGCCGAGATGGGTTTTAAATGCTTCCGCACTTCCATTTCCTGGACACGTATTTTCCCGAATGGCGACGAGACAGAACCCAATGAGAAAGGGCTGCAATTCTATGACAAGGTTTTTGATGCCCTGCTGGCCAAAGGAATTGAACCCGTCATCTCGCTTACTCATTACGACATGCCTTTGTACCTTGTTACCGAGTATGGTGGCTGGAAAAACCGGAAACTGATTGAATTTTTCGTCCGTTTCGCCGAGACTGTATTTACCCGTTACAAGGATAAAGTGAAGTACTGGATTACATTTAACGAAATGAACTGTGTCAAACACCATCCGTTTGTCAGCGCCGGGATCATTGAAGAAAATCACCCGAATCTGGAGCAGGACAAGTATCAATCTGCCCATCACCAGTTTATAGCCAGTGCGCTGGCAGTCAAAGCCTGTCATGAGATTATACCAAACTCCCAGATTGGGTGCATGATCAGCTATCTGTTGCTTTATCCGAATACCTGCAATCCGGATGATGTGCTTGAATGCCAAAAGGAAGAACGTGTGTCCTTCTTTTTCAGTGATGTACAAACCAGAGGATATTATCCGTCCTATACTGCACGCATGTTCAAGGAAAAAGGCGTTGTGCTGCATAAAGAACCCGGCGACGATGAGATTTTGCGCGAAAACCTTGTGGACTTTGTGTCCTTGAGCTACTATATGTCCAACAATGCCAGCGCCACTGCCGACCAGCATGCCAAAGCAAGCGGAAATTTGATTGGCGGTGTGAAAAATCCTTACCTGGAGCAGTCCGAATGGGGCTGGCAGATTGATCCTAAAGGATTACGCTATGCGCTGAACAACCTGTATGACCGCTACCAGAAGCCGCTGTTTATCTCGGAAAACGGCGTGGGTGCGACAGATCAAATGAATGCTGACGGTACGATTAACGATGATTACCGTATCGACTATCTGAAAAAACATATCGAGCAAATGAGGGAAGCCATTGAGGATGGAGTGGATCTATTTGGCTATACCGCCTGGGGTCCCATCGACATGATCAGTGCTTCGACCTCACAGGCATCCAAGAGATACGGCTTCGTCTACGTCGATCAGGATGATCTGGGCAACGGAACACTGAACCGCTACAAGAAAAAAAGCTTTGACTGGTATAAAAAAGTGATAGAATCGGGCGGAGAAGTGCTCTAAACGGAGGCGTATGATGCATGAAAGGCTTGAGCCTGCTCTTATGCCTAATCTGGGGCTTTAATTTTGTCATTATGAAATTGGGCAACGGAGCCTTTGAACCTGTCCAATTTGCCGCTTTCCGGTTTCTCACGGGCACGATGCTCCTGTTCGGAATTCTCATTTGGAAGCGGGTTCCTAATCCTGACAGGCACACGATGAAATGGTATATCATCTGTGGAATTCTCCAGACTACCTATTTTAATATTGCTATTCAGATATCCCTGAACTACATTAATGCTGGCTTAACTTCCGTGCTTACGTACAGCATGCCGCTGTTTTTATCCATAGTGGCCCATTTTCTTATTCCGGGTGAGCGGCTCAATACACGCAAGACGATTGGGATTGCTACAGGGATCATGGGGCTGTTATTTGCTATGGACATTCATTTGGGCGGCAATTTGTGGGCTATGCTGCTTGGGGTGAGTTCAGCGATTGCTTGGGCACTTTCCAACCTGATTATCAAGCTCAAGCTCCAGCATTGCGATAAAACCCAGTTTACGACCTGGCAGATGGCGTTCGGTGCGCTCGGACTGCTATTGTATTCCCTGTTGTTTGAACGCTGGGAGCCGCACTTTAGCGCAGCGTCGATCTTTTATATTTTATTTTCCGGCATTGTGGCGTCTGCGCTTGCGTTCCTGCTGTGGACCCATATTCTCACCAGAATGGAAGCAAGTAAAGCTTCTATTACGCTTCTGCTGGTTCCCATCGTCGGTGTTGTATCTGGCTGGATCTTTCTTCATGAGGAACTCAAAGCGGCTACCTTGCTCGGCATTTTTTTAGTACTGGCAGGCATTTGGATTGTGAACCGTTCAGGGGCTCCGAAGCCGCAGTAAGCGGCTGGAAGGCTGTTTTTAATAAAGGGTTGACAGAAAAAAAGAAACTCTATTATAATGAATTCAAGAAAACGATTACAAAAATGAATCTCATAATTTTCAGGGTGTTACTATTTTAGGCATAACCTGAATGGAGTTCCGGTAAATGGGCGATAACGTCTATTAAGCGGTATTCTGTTCAGGTTTTTTAGTGTATGCACATTTTTTAACAGAGTCTCTTTAAAAAATGGCCTTCCAGTAAATAAAAGCAGGTGGTCGCATGATTTTGAAGAAAGCGCTTAACAACAATGTCGTATTAGCAGAGGAAGAAGACGCCCAAGAGGTCATTGCGACAGGGAATGGAATCGCATTCAACCTGAAGCCGGGGGATACCATCGATGAGCGGAAAATCACCAAGCTGTTTGTAGTCAAAACTCAGGATCTATCCGCGAAGCTGGCGGATTTGCTGAAAGATGTGAAGATGGAATGCATTGAAATTGCAGATGAAATCGTGGAGTATGCCAGACCGAGATTGGCCGGAGACATTAGTGATTATATTTATCTGGCCTTGATTGACCATATTTCATTTGCCATTGAACGGCATGCACGGGGAACCCCGATTGAAAACCGGTTTTTATGGGAAATCAAGCGGTTTTATCGCGAAGAATTCGCTATCGGAAAACATGCGCTGGAGATGATCCGTAACAGGATCAACATTTCATTCGACGAAAATGAAGCCGGATTTATTGCGCTGCATTTCGTTAACGCCCGTCTGGATAACCAGAAGCTAGACCAGACGCTAAAAACGTCAAGAGTCATCAAGGATATTATGGATATTGTAAAATATCACTTCAATGTTGAGTTTGATGAAGATTCATGGAACTATAACCGATTTGTAACTCATCTTAAATTTTTTGCCCAGCGGCTTTTTGCCCATGAATCGTCAGATCCACAGTACATGAACTTGTTTGAAGACCTGAAAATCAAATTTCCGGAAGAGCGCAGATGCGTACAAAAAATAGGGGTTTATGTGAATAAGCAGTTTGAGCAGAAACTAACCAATGATGAAATGATGTACCTTATGATCCACATTTCGAGATTGGTCAACAGAACTGAAAACTAGCAGGGTGTTACCATTCGTGGGCATTACCTGAGTGATTTCGATACTAAAGTGCATTTTGGTATCGGAGATTACTCAGGTTTTTTTATATCAACCAGAGAGCATTGGAGGCAACCGTTATGAGCAAGCATGATGAATTAGCGAAATTCATTGTAACAAATGTAGGCGGAGAAGAAAATATCCGTGATCTGTACCATTGTATGACCCGTCTGAGATTCACACTTAAGGACAAGCAAAAAGCCAACAAACAGGCTTTGGAAAATTCCGACGGGGTCATTTCCGTGATAGAAAGCGGGGGTCAATATCAAGTGGTCGTTGGCAATCATGTTAGCGAGGTCTATGATGCGATTGCGGTGAATTACAACCTTCAGGTAAAGAGCGGCAACAACGAGAAGGAGGAGACTTCAAAAGAAGGTAATTTCATCAGTCGAGCCTTTACCGTCATGAGCTCAATCTTCCAGCCGATTGTACCTGCTTTGGCTGGTGCAGGGATGCTGAAAGCTATCCTGGTTATTCTTACGCAGTTAGAGTGGCTGGACAGTGCCTCCAGCACCTATGCTATCCTTGCTGCCGCAGGTAACGGCGTGTTCTTCTTCCTGCCATTGATGTTAGCGTTTTCAGCTTCGAGAACGTTCAAAACCCAGCCTATCGTATCCGCCGCAATTATGGCCGCTTTGCTGGAGCCTAACTTCACCAAGCTGATGGAAAACACGGGCGATATTGCTTCCTTTATCCACATTCCCGTTGTTCTGATGAGTTATACGACATCCATTATTCCGGCGATTTTAGCCATTTGGCTGTATTCCTATCTGGAACGATTCCTGAAGCGCGTGGTTCCGAAAAGCATTGAATTATTTATGGTCCCGCTCGTTTCCTTATTAATTATGGTTCCGCTGACTGCCATTGTGATCGGTCCGCTGGGAGTGTATACCGGTAAAGGTATTGCTGATGGTATTGAATTTTTGAGTACGCAAAGCGGTCTCTTGACCGGGGCCATACTGGGAGGAGGCTGGACCTTCCTGGTGATGTTTGGTTTACACTGGGGGATCGCGCCTGCGATGATCAATAATCTTTCCCTCAAAGGGTTTGATACGATCCGGCCCATGATGGCTTCCGCGACCTTTGCCCAATCCGGTGTCGCTCTTGGGGTCTTTCTGAAAGCCAAGGACAAAAAGCTGAAAGCTTACGCGCTGTCATCTATTTTCCCTTCACTGTTCGCCGGTATTACAGAACCTATCGTTTATGGGCTGTCCGTGAAGCTGAAAAGACCGATGATTGCCGCCGTCATCGGGGGAACAATCGGAGGGGCCATTGCCGGGCATTTCCAGACGACCGTGCTTGCTTATGTGTTCCCGGCCATCACGACTATTCCAGCGTTCTTTACGAATACCATTGCTTTTTATTTGATCAGCATCACCATTTCATTCGTGGTTACTACCGTATTAACTTATATTCTGGGCTTTAATGAAGGAACCGGGGTAACGGATGCGGAGACAGGAAAGACGGAACCAGAAAAATCCGAGCCTGCCTTACAGACTGAATCTGGACAAACCGTAGTCATTGAGAGTGTCTATGCTCCTATAAATGGCGAAATTGTTCCGCTAAGTGAAGTACCTGATCCGGCATTCTCTACAGAAGCAATGGGCCAAGGAATAGCCATTTTGCCGAGCGAAGGGAAGGTATATTCACCCGTCTCCGGGGTTGTATCGCTCGTATTCCGAACCGGCCATGCGGTAGCCATCACCTCAGACAACCATCTGGATCTGTTAATTCATGTGGGACTGGATACGGTGAAGCTGAAAGGCAACTATTTTACAAAGCATGTGGAGCAAGGACAGCGGATTGAACGGGGGGATTTACTGCTTGAATTTGATATTCCGAAAATCCAGGCAGCCGGCTATGACCTGACCACTCCGATTATTGTTACCAACAGCACTGCTTACCAAAAGGTTACCCAAACACACCAAAAATCCGTAGATTTGCAAAGTGTTTTGCTCACAATACATTAAATAAAGGAGGAAATGAGTCATGACAGCACTAATAGCCAAAAGTTTTCCTGAGAATTTTCTATGGGGTGGTGCTATAGCGGCGAATCAGGCCGAAGGGGCGTGGAACGAGGATGGTAAAGGACCTGCGATCAGTGACGCATTCCGGGGAGGAATTGTAGGCGGAATGTTTGATGATACGATTGATGAGAACAAGTATTATGCCAGCCATGAAGCGATTGATTTTTATCATCGTTATAAAGAAGATATCGCCCTGTTCGCAGAGATGGGTATGAAATGCTTTCGAACCTCCATTGCATGGTCCCGAATTTTCCCGAATGGGGATGATGCCGAGCCAAATGAAAAAGGGCTGCAATTTTACGATAATCTGTTTGATGAGCTATTGAAGTATGGAATTGAGCCGGTCATCACTATTTCCCATTTTGAGCTGCCCCTGAATCTGATCCGCAAATACGAAGGCTGGAAAAGCCGCGAGCTGATTGGATTCTACGTAAAGTATGCGGAAGTTGTCTTCAAACGTTATAAAAACAAAGTGAAATATTGGATGAACTTCAACGAAATCAATCATTTTCACACGATTCCTTTGGCGGCAGGAGGCATTGTTGTTCAAGACGATGAGCACAAGCTGCCGACCATTTATCAGGCTAGTCACCATGTTTTCGTTGCCAGCGCGCTGGCTACTAAGCTGTGTCATGAAATTATCCCGGGCGCGATGATGGGCGCTATGTTATCCCTGAGTCCGATCTATCCGAATACCTGCAATCCGGACGATGTGTTTGAAGCCTATGAGCTGAGAAGAAGATCCTTATTTTATTCGGATGTGATCCTTAGAGGCTATTATCCAAGCTATGCCAAACGGATCTGGAAAGAGCATAACATCATGGTTCAAATGGAGCCCGGAGATGAACAATTACTGCGGGAGCATACAGCTGATTATTTGGGCTTTAGCTATTATCGAAGCACGACACATAAAGCAGGTATGCCCATCCTGGGCAATACAGGGGGAATTATGGGACTCGACAACCCCTATTTGGAAAAAACGCCATGGGGATGGCCGATTGACCCGAAAGGCTTCCGCTATGTATGTAATGAAATGTACGACCGATACCAGAAGCCTCTATTCGTTGTAGAGAACGGCTACGGCAGTCATGATGAAATTCTGGAAGACGGTTCAATTCATGATCCCGAGCGAGTAGACTATCTGAACAAGCATCTGATCCAGCTCCATGAAGCTATTGAAGATGGCTGCGAAGTGCTTGGCTATACCTGGTGGGGCCCAATCGACATTGTCAGCGCGGGAACAGGAGAGATGAAAAAAAGGTACGGCTTTATCTATGTGGACAAAAACAACGATGGATCAGGTACACTGGAAAGAAGAAAAAAGAACAGCTTCTACTGGTACCAAAAGATTATCGAATCCAACGGGGAGGTATTGTTCGATTCCCAAAAATAAAGGGATACAACCCTTAATTCCATAAAAGTCAGGAATGAACCAGCCAAAGATACGATCTATGGCTGGTTTCGTTTGTATATGGACTAGCGAGAATGATAGAGAGGGAAGCGAGTTAAATGCGTGTACGCCTTGCCTGTTGCCAGCTTCACTGCAAAGCTCTCCGCCAGTTCGGCCACGCTCCAGGTTTCAGAGCTGCCAGCCGTAAGGGACAGGATGAAATAAAACAGAGAAAACATAATATAAGGCAGGAGAATATACCGTAATCTCTGTTTATAAAAGCGGATCAGCAGCTCCCGTCCCATAGGGCGATCCTTATAGTTGTAGAACAATACCATGCTGCTTAGAGCGATAAATACGGGGGTGCCGTATTTCATAAGCACATTGAGCGCATTATACACAAAAAATAGGCTGGAATCTGTAAGTTGAACAGTTGCGTAAGAGGTGGCGTGTACCATGATGACGGCGAGAATCGCCATGGCTCTGACCAGCTGCAACTCGGGAATTCTTTCTTTGGTCGTAGGCTTTATAAAGGGCTTCATAAGCTTCATTTCCTTTCGGGTGTGAACTGTCTCTTGTATGAACTCTCTCTATTAAAAAATAAAGTTCTTAACAACCCGGAAGGCAAGGACTTAAGAAACGCTTATGAACTTCTTAACTTTTATTAAGAATTGATGGGGAATAGAAAAAAGAACTTTCAATCCACATGAAAGGTGCATGTAAGTACTTCAAGGTGGCTATGAAAGTTCTTTTTCATATTTAATTTTCGTCATACGGTGGTTACTTGCAACGTCTGATCTGTCCGCGAATGGCTCCATCTGGATACCGAACGGTATGGACATTAACGTAAGCATTGCCTTCTCTGATTTGGCAAACTAAATCATAAATGGTTCTTCCTCTGAGTGGACCGACGAGGTCACATGCACGCAGCACACCGCTGACAACGCCTCTTTTGACCGTGATTCCGAATTTGGAAGGGCCGAACAGGACAGCTACGACCGGACCATTTTCACCCTTGCGTCCCAGATGAATATCCGCTCTGGTTACTCGTGAAATGTTGCGCAGGATAAGCTCGAATTTTAATTGCCGACGTTCCTTATGGTAATGAAACTCCGCATTTCCCGTGGCATTTGTTCTGACAGGAGGTACTTCATGACTCCCCCTTAAAGTGGCTTTAAACGTAGACATTACATCGCTCCTTTTCCCATTGTTGGTTTAGTGTATTCATGGGGCCAGGGAAAGGGCTGTACATTCGCCTATAAAGAGAAAGTTGTGTGTTTAGCAAGTTATTTAGTCCAAGCATATAAGTCATCTTTTCATAGACTATGAGTATCTGGTAGAGAAAGGGGGAAAAAACATGGGAACATTTATAGATGGAAGAACATCTCAAAATGCCTCATTTGCAAACTCTATTGCCATTCCGATCACCGTTTTGAATACGCCGCAATTGTTTGGGCAGATCGGATTAAACACACTGGGAATTACAGGCACGCCGCGGGTTCTGCTTAAAGGTACTCTGTCGGTTCAACTGCCACTGGCTTTGGTAGGAATTACGATCACTATTGTAAGAGGTACCTTGCCAACCGATCCACTTGTTTACTCGGCAACGTCTACGTTTAGCTTGAGTATAACGGCTCCTCAGGTCATCGCGTTCTCGGCTGATGACTTTAACCCGCCGATTACGCCACAGTTGGTGTACACCGCTTTTGTTTCTTCAAACCTGCTGGGTACGATACGGGTAGGTCCAGAGAGCTTCGACGGTATTTTGGTTGGAGATTGATGTAATGTTATAAATGAATTAAAATTTCAAAAAGGTCCTTCTGTACGAGGCTCCGCAGGTGAATATCTGCGGGGCTTATTCACATTGGGATATTTACATAATATACCCATTTATTCTATAATGTTTAAGAGTGCGATTGATTTGAAAGGGAGTGATTAGATGAATAAGCAGGCCTTCACCTGCATAGGAATCAATGGGTACAAACTTGTATCCATGAGGTAAAGGAACGAATTTTTTGTATGCGCTTACAAAAAATCAAAACGTCCTTAGGGTATTCTACATTTTGAAGGAGGAATGATGATATGAAGTGGATGAAAGGAATGACCAGTATGCTTTTGGTCGCTTTATTATGTAGTACGCCGGGCTTGAATGGGACTACGCCTGCGTATGGAGCGGCTGGCGATTACAAATTTGATTTTGGTGCGGGGCCAGTGGAATCAGGCTATACCGGGGTGAACGCATCCCTGCGATACGATGCGACGCGCGGTTATGGCTTTCGTACACCCGAGAACGTACGCAATGTAGGAGCATCCGGTACTGGCGTCGCTAGTGATGCGGTACGGTTTCTGACGACTGGTACGAAGAGCGAAAATACATTTGATGTGGATCTTGATCCAGGATTATATGAGGTATCGGTCACGCTAGGAAATACGACCCGAGCGAGCGTTGCCGCCGAGGGAGTCTATCAGGTCATCAATATGACGGGGGACGGAGCGAAGGACCGTTTTCAAATTCCCGTGACCGATGGGCAATTGAATTTGCTGATTACTGAAGGTAAAGAGGGAACCTCTTTTGAAATAAGTGCATTGGAAATCAGGCGATTGTCTAACAACCCCGTTACGAATCGGACGATTTACATCGGCGGGGATTCTACCGTCTGCAATTACTATCCACTGGATAGCAGCGTGCAGGCCGGATGGGGTCAGTTATTGCCACAATTCGTAAACCCGAATACATTCCAGATCCGTAACATGGCGTCAGGTGGTCAAATTGCAAGGGGCTTTCATCAGGACGGTCAGCTCGAGGCCATCGTCAAATACATTAAGCCGGGGGATTATTTCATTCTCCAGTTGGGCATTAATGACACCAACCCGAAGCATAACGAAAGCGAAGCGGAGTTTAAGGACTGGATGCGGGATATGATCCGGCAGGTCAAGGCCAAGGGGGCAACCGTAATCCTGTCAACACCGCAGGGGCGAGCTACGGATTTTAACGCGAATAATGTACACACCGCTGAAAATAGATGGTATAGGGGCTCTATTTTAGCGCTGGCTCAAGAGGAACAAACGCCTTTGGTCGATCTGAACGTGCTTAGCTCAGCTTATTTTACCTCCATTGGCCCGCAAGCCACACTTGCCCTGTATATGAACGGTGACACGCTGCATCCGAATGTTGCGGGAGCAAAGGAACTGGCACGTCTAGTAGCTAAGGATTTAAAAAGGCAGGGTCTAAGCGGATTCTAGCCTTCGCCAACCGAGACTGTGGGTGCTATAATGATAGAAAAACAGCGCGAGAACCGGAATGGTTTTGTTGTATGGTATCAGCACTGTTTTGAGACGTGAAGACCACAGTTGACGGCTAGGGGAAAGGAGATTCGACGATCACATGCAGCCTTTTACAGCTCGTGTATTAAAAATAATCCAGTCCATCCCTGAGGGGAAAATCATGACCTACGGACAAATTGCAACGGAAGCAGGGAGTCCGAGAGGGGCGCGTCAAGTGGTGCGTATTTTGCATACGCTTAGCAGCAAGCACCGCTTGCCCTGGCACAGAGTCGTAAATCGATTGGGAGAAATCGCGCTACAGGACGATGAAGGAGCTTCTTTACAAAGGCTGCTTTTGGAATCCGAGGGTATACAGTTTATGAAGAACGGACGAATTTCACTGGAAAAATACCTGCATGATTCTCAAGCGATGACAGAAGACGAATAGATAGAAACAACCTAAAAATGCCGATCACGTACGCCTCCAAGCGACGTTGATCGGCATTTTAAGTTAGAAGCGAGTTACATCTCTATTAAAATCATCCCTAGCTGATCAGATGCTGCTGATTCCGTTGGGCAAGGTGGAAAGAAATACTATTTATAAGTGGTATATCGTTATTTTTCCGGGCTTCCCGGATCAGTTGCTTCTTTTGCTGTTCGGATTCACGTAAAAATCGGGTCATCCACAAATCAGACGGTTCGTTAGTAGTTGTCAAGCGAGATTCTTTTATCATCTATTAACCCTCCCAGTGAGCGGCTGTTATTCTTTCTCTAGTATATGCTCCCAACCTTAATAGATGCTGTTGGTTTCCTTAAAATTAGCTGAAAATTAGGTAAAGTTCAGGTAAAAACAGATTTGTTTTATATCGGATTTGTAAGAGAACAGCTTACATCGACAATATACTCAAAAAAAGGTTACAAAAATGTATTGGTTTGACACCTTGTACCATCATTAACCTGAAAGTACAATTAGGTGGCGGATAGACTGTGGAAATTTATGTCGAAATCTATGGAAATAATTCGAAAGATTTCACCGAAAGGGGAGAGATTCATTTTATGAAGCAAAAAGCGGCTGCCACGCTGCTCGTATTGACGATGTCGTCAGGCTTGATTTCCACCGTTCAGGCTGATAGTGCAGCAGGAAGTTCAACAGGAAATACGTCGGCAAGTATATCAGGAACTTCGTCTGCTGCGGTTATATCGAAGACCGCCTCTGTAACGGGTCAGGCTTTACCTCCATTAACGCTCAAGCAGGCAGCGGAATGGGCACAGACGAATAGCTACAACACACGTACCGCCGAGCGGGACGTGGAGCGTCGCAGAATTGAGTTTAAGAATGCAGAGAAGGACCTGGGAAATGCATTCGTCGATTTTATAGACGGTGAATATGTTGGTGATGAGTCATCCTGGAGAAATTATAACTCTTCGACGTTATCCTATCTAGCCAGCAAAAAGCAGGCGCAGTTCGCCAAGGACCAGATTTATTTTAATGTGATGAAAAGCTACCAGAGCGTGTTCGTGGCAGAGAATCAGGTGAAAAATAATCTGGAAGCGCTTGAAATTGCTCAAGCGGAGGAAAAGATTGCACTCGCCAAATTTGCGCGCGGCAAGCTGTCTGAGTATGCGAAAAACGAGAGTACACAGGCCAGAAGCCAGGCGGAGCAGACGGTCGAGCAGGGGGAAATTGCGCTGCAAAAATCACGTGACGCTCTGAATTTTCTGATGGGCCAGCCTAACGGAACAGCCTACGAAATGGTGGATCGACCAGTGTACAAGGAACCGAAGAAGCTGGATATCGAAATACATATACAACAGCTGATGGACATGAATCCGAACTTGTGGAAGCTGGAGGATAGCATCAAGACTTCGGAACTCAATGTGAGATATTTCGATTTTAACAGCGGTGCAGGTGCTTACGATCTAGCCAAAATGGACGTGGATACAGCCAAGGAGGAGCTGGACAAGGGACAAAAGGATTTTGCCGAATCGCTCCGCAATTTATATGCCACGGTCAAGGAAAACCAAAAAAAATACGCTCAACTGGAAGAAAGCCTGCGCACTGCGAAAGAGGGGTTGGAGCTGTCTCGCAAAAAGTGGGCCAGAGGCTTAATTATCGAGCTGGAGCTGAAAAATAACCAATTGAAGGTGGACCAAATTGAACGGCAAATGGAAGAGCTGGCGATTGAGCTGAGTCAGAATGAATACACGTTGAGCAAGCCATGGAGCACATAAGGAGGAAACGAAGTTGGCAGAAACGGTTTTAAACGATGCCTTGTTAAAGTTACGAAGAAAACGGAGAAAAAAGTGGATCTGGACAGCGGTTGTGCTGTTGGTTATAGGCGGGGGCGGAACAGCAGTGTATTTGAAGCTGCCCAAAGAGCAGGCTGCACCATTAGTTCAGGACGAGATACTTAAAGTGGAGCGCGGGGATGTGAGCGAGAAGCTGGAAACGTCTGGTACCGTGCAGGCCTCCAAGGAAGTAAAGCTGAATTTCACAAGTGCAGGCGAAAATAAGCTGGCGGCGGTAAACGTGAAGGCCGGAGACAAGGTGAAAAAAGGACAAGTCCTGGCTCTTCTGGACAGTTCTGAAATTAAGATGCAAATCCAGAGCGCATCCGATAATTTGGAAATATCCAAATCCAAGCTGGCTGAATTGGAGAAGGGACCGAAGGCGGAGGATATTGAAATTCAGAAGACAAACGTGCTTCGGGCTAAAATGGCTGTCGATACAGCGCAGGAATCATTTGAGCTGGAAGAAGCGGAAAGTCAGAAAAAGGCTTCCAAAAAGCAGCTGGAGCAGGCGCAAAAGGCATATGAAGATCAAAAGTTTTTACATGATGCCGGGGCGGTGTCCAACAGTGAAATGGAGCAGGCAGAGCAAGCACTGGATAAGGCACAGACAGATTATGACGGTCTGGATTTACAATTCCGTAAAATCATGTCGCAAAAGCGTCATGCTATCGCAGAGGCTGAAATCGGCTATCGTTCGGCTATGGCTGAGCTTCGCAAAACTGAGGTTCCAGCCGATGCCTCCAATATCCAATCCGCACGGATTGAGGTTAGAAGACTGGCCACCGAGCTGGAACAGAAAAAAAATGACCTGAACAAGCTTCAGGTGGCGGCACCATGGGACGGAGTCATTTTAAAGGTGAACGGGGATGTCGGAACCAGTCCGACGGCTCCTTTTATCGTCATGAACAACTCGGACTCCAACAATCTCAAAATTGTTGCGAAAATTAGTCAGAACGATATTGTAAAGGTGAAAAAAGGACTTTCAGCGGTGTTATCCACCAATGCTTATCCGGGTGAGTCGTTCCCTGGGAAGGTGCAATTCGTTTCACCGGAGGCATCCACAGATGAAGGCATGACGACTTATCTGATGGAACTGTCTGTTCATGATCCGAAGGGCAAACTGAAAACGGGCATGATTATGAATGTCGCTGTTATTTTGGGGGTACACAAAAATGTGTTGTTCGTACCAGCGACTGCTCTAAGATCAGAGGGGGGACAGGACGGCGTGTATGTTTCCTCTAATAACTCTGCAAATCCAGGGGCACGCACATTCAAGCCCGTAGAACTCGGATTTTACACGCCAGATCGAGTCGAGCTCAAGTTGGGTGTGAAGGAGGGTGACACTCTTATTGTGCCTGCTCCTGAACCTCCGCCGGACCCTTCCGCTATGGGCATGCAGGGAGGCTTTTAAACGGTTATGAGATACGTCATTCAGATTGAGGATTTGAAAAAAGTGTACCAGGTCGGGGATCAGGAAATTCATGCCCTGCGGGAGGTACAACTTGATATTGCTGACGGTGATTTTGTTGCGATCATGGGACCGTCTGGATCAGGCAAGTCCACGATGATGAATGTCATTGGTTGTCTGGATTTGCCTACCTCGGGGCAATTTTATTTGGACGGTTATTCCATACTGGATGCACGTGAAGATGAGCTGGCTATTATCCGTAATCAGAAAATCGGTTTTGTATTTCAAAAATTTCATTTGCTCCCAAGGGCAACGGCTTTGGATAATGTAGAGTTGCCCATGATCTATGCCGGGGTATCAGCCAAGGAGCGGCGCTTGCGTGCCATTGAGGCGCTGACCAGCGTGGGGCTGAGCGATCGGATGAACAACAAGCCGAATGAGCTGTCAGGCGGTCAGCAGCAACGGGTATCCATTGCCCGCGCACTTGTAAACAATCCGGTCATTCTTTTGGCGGATGAACCGACAGGCGCATTGGACTCTAAAACAAGCGTTGAAATTATGGAGATTTTCCAACGCCTGAACGATCGGGGTAAAACGGTTGTGCTCGTTACGCATGATCAGGAAATTGCGGAATACGCCAAGCGTCTGATTCATTTTCGCGATGGACGGATTGAAAAGGATCAGCCTGTTGGGAACCGAAGAATGGCGGCAGAGGAAGTGAAGGCATGAAATTTCGGGAAATTATCCGGGTATCGCTCAACAGTTTGCGAACCAATATGCTGCGATCCTTGCTGACCATGCTGGGTATTATTATTGGGGTGGCTGCTGTAATCGCGATTGTAGCCATCGGTAAAGGCTCTACGGCCACGATTACGTCGCAGATTAACAGTATGGGGAATAATTTGCTCATGATTTATCCTTATGCCCCATATGATGGGTCCAGCTCCATGTCGTTCAGTCAGACGAAAGGAATATCTCTGGAGGATATCGCTGCGCTAGAGCAGCAAAAAGCCGTAGCCGAGGTAGCTCCAAGTGCCATGACCAATGCGGATATTACGTGGAGCCGCAATAAGGTCAGCGGGCAGATTGAGGGGACTTCGCTGGCTTTCATCCATGTGAGAAAGCTGTCGCTCGCTCAGGGCAGGTCTTTTACCCACTATGAAGTGGAAAAGAGACTGAATGTCGTGGTGCTAGGGAGCGATGCAGCCCGTAATATTTTTGGTCCGGATGCCTCCAAGGCGGTGGGGGAAACGATCATGATCAAGCAGCTTCCTTTTAAGGTGGTCGGGGTACTGACGAATTCCAATTCCAATATGAGTAACAGCGGGCAGCAGGTATATGTGCCGATTACAACAGGGATGGAACGGCTGGGGAATATGAGCATTCAGCAGGTGAATGCTTCTGCAACAACGGAGGAGAAGATTGACCAGGCGAGTGCTGAAATCCGACAGGTGCTGCGTGCCCGGCATGAGTTGAAGCCATCAGAGGGCGATGATTTTCAGATCATGACCCAGACGGAGATCCTAAAAACGGTCTCAGGTGTAGACAAGGTTATGAATATGCTGTTGCTCGGCGTTGCAGCGATTGCGCTCGGTGTTGGCGGTGTTGGCATTATGAATATTATGCTGGTGTCCGTTACCGAACGGACAAGGGAGATCGGGATTCGCAAGGCGATTGGTGCGCAGCGCAGTGATATTATGCTGCAATTTCTGGCCGAGGCTGTTTTTCTCAGTCTGATGGGCGGACTGGTTGGCGTTATGGCGGGTCTTGGGGGCGCGAAGCTGCTGGAGAAATTTGTCCATATGCCGATTGTGTATACGATGGAACCTGTGCTGTACTCTTTTCTGTGCTGCATGGGGGTTGGTGTACTGTTTGGAGTGTACCCGGCGCGGAAGGCGTCCAAGCTGCGTCCGATTGATGCTTTAAGATACGAATAAAGGAGCGGATACTTCGTCTTACTCGAAAGAGCAGGGTGTGAAGTATCCGCTTTTTTGGTGTGGTATAAGTGCTTTAAACGATAAAAAACCATCAATAACC
Source organism: Paenibacillus sp. LT-B23 (assembly GCF_059417685.1). Classification (NCBI taxonomy): domain Bacteria; kingdom Bacillati; phylum Bacillota; class Bacilli; order Caryophanales; family Paenibacillaceae; genus Paenibacillus; species Paenibacillus sp. LT-B23. The sequence continues at coordinate 31,551 of NZ_JBSQBM010000031.1, forward strand.
GCTTTAATTTTATATATGTGATGTTTTATATGCTTTTAAAGGTTGATTTATAATTATATATGACGTATTATATTCAATATCAGATAGCAAGGAAAAAAAAGGAGGGGCGTTCATCATCGACCTTACGGCAAGACAAGTGGAAATTTTAAACATCGTACAAAAGCATGCCCCGATTACCGGTGATCAGATTGCGGAAATGCTCAATCTCAGCAAGGCGACCATTCGGACCGACCTATCCAAGCTGGGCATTCTGAATTATATAGATGCGAAGCCCAAGGTTGGTTATTTTGTCGGAAAGCGGGGCACGCCGAACCGGGAGGAAAAATTCCGGCTCATGCAAATGAAGGTCGGCGATCTTCACGGGGTTCCAGTCATCGTACGTGAAACAACAACGATTCAGGAAGCTGTGGTTGCTCTTTTTCTGGAGAACGTGAGTAACCTGATCGTTACCGATGAAGAGGGGAATCTGGCAGGAGTAGCTTCCCGCAAGGATCTGCTCAAGGTTACGCTAGGCAATCCGAATGCGGCAACCATCCCTGTCAGTCTCGTGATGACCCGTCAGGCGAATGTCGTCACTGTTTCCCCGGAAGACACTGTATTGGAGGCAGCGCGCAAAATCATTGCCCGTCAAATCGACAGTCTGCCTGTCGTCGTCCCTTCCAGCTCTGATAAACCAGGAGAGCATTGGAAAGTGGTGGGACGCATTACGAAAACAAATATCATCAAAATGTTGCTCGATATGGTAGCAGAGGATTAATGGGAGGAATCGAATGGTTCAGGCGCGCAGTCATTTTATAGCGATCTGTTCAGACTCGATTGGCGAGACGGCAGAAGCCGTCGTTCATGCGACCATGCGCCAATTCGAGCTACCGGACACAGAGATCAAGAGATTTATGAATGTAAGAGATGAAGACGAACTAAGCCGGGTGATGGAAGAGGTGGCCGAGCGTAAAGGCTTTGTAGCCTATACGCTGGTACAGCCTGAGTTGAGAGAAGCAATGAAAGAGGAGGCTGTCCGGCTGAATGTGCGGGCTGTCGATATCATGGGCCCGATGATGCAGGCGTTTGCCGACACGTTCCATGATGATCCCAAGGAAAAACCCGGTCTGCTGCATCGGATGGACGATAATTATTTCCGCCGAGTGGAAGCCATGGATTTTGCGGTTCAATATGATGATGGCAAAGATGTGAGTGCCATTCTCAAAGCAGACATTGTACTGCTAGGCGTATCCCGTATTTCCAAAACTCCTTTGTCGATGTTTCTGGCGCATAAAGGTTATAAAACGGTCAACATTCCCATTGTACCGGAGCTGACTCCACCCGCACAGTTAAAGGATGTACAGCATGGTCGGGTGTTTGGGTTGACGATCCAGCCGGAGCTGCTGCTAAAAATACGTAGTGAGCGACTCAAGGTGATGGGGCTGCCTAACAATGTGCAGTATGCTACGTCGACGCGGGTGGAGGAAGAGATTGCGTATGCGCAATCCCTATTTACGGAATTAGGTTGCCCGATTATTGATGTCACCGATAAAGCGATTGAAGAAACAGCGGGTTTGATTATCAGGATGTTATAGAAGCGTAGCTGCTCAATAGATAATAGTTGCTGTAGGATACAGGAGTGTTATAGATAATGATCGGCCGTAGGATACAGGAGAATAATAGATAAATAAAAATAATGATTTCCCCAAGGGTAACAATAATTTTTAGAAGAGGTGGAGGGATAGGTATGGAGAGTCAACTGGCATTGGAGTTCGTTCGGGTTACAGAGGCGGCAGCGCTGCAATCAGCGCAATGGACAGGGCGTGGAGATAAGAACAGCGCGGACGAGGCGGCTACGGTAGCCATCCGCACTCATTTTAACGCAGTATCTATGGACGGTACGGTCGTCATTGGCGAAGGAGAAATGGATGAGGCTCCCATGCTGTATATCGGGGAAAGAGTAGGCAATCGCAGAGGGCCGGCCATAGACATCGCCGTTGACCCGCTGGAGGGAACCGAAACGGTGGCGAACGGATTGAACAACGCCCTATCGGTCATTGCTGCTGCCCCCCGTGGTGGTCTGCTCCATGCTCCGGATATGTATATGCAAAAAATGGCTGTAGGCCCGGCACTGGCTGGAAAACTGTCGCTGGATGATCCGATTCCGGCTACCCTGTCAAAGGCCGCACGGATACTGGGGAAATCCTTGTCCGAACTTACCGTGTCCATTCTGGATCGTACACGTCACGCTGGAATTATCAAGCTGTTGCGGGAGAGCGGTGTTCGGATCAAGCTGCTTGGGCATGGGGATGTAATGGGTGCAATTGAAACATGCCTGGATAGCGGTGTTGATCTGCATATCGGCTCCGGTGGAGCGCCTGAAGGTGTGTTGGCTGCGGCAGCGCTGAAATGCATGGGTGGAGAGATTCAAGGTCGCCTGTTGCCTCATGGTGAAGAAGAGATCGAACGGTGCAAACGTATGGGCATTGCTGATCCGGGGGCTTTATTGTCCATGGATGATATGGTTGGACGTAAAGGCGTAATGTTTGTGGCTACTGGCGTGACACCAGGCGAGTGGCTGCAAGGGGTTCGTTCCCTCCCTGGTCATAGAGCAGAAACCCATTCGGTCGTGATGCACTCGGAAACAAAAACGATTCGCTTCGTGCGCAGTATTCACCACACAACAGACGCTTCCGGTACGCTCGCTGCAGCAGCATCCTCTTAAGTCTTCATAGCTGCATCAAAGACCAAACCATAATACAGCTTGAAAACAGCAAGTCTCTTACCATTTGGAGACTTGCTGTTTGGTGTTTCCGGTTCGTTTGCCGATTAAAGAAGGGTCATCACCAAAGATATAAATTTCTGAAAATCGACACTTTTGAAGGAAGATAAAAACGTTTCTATAAAAGTTTGAAAAGAAAATTCATAGCTTTGGGGGAGCAAAATTCAATCTGAACTAAAATTTTTAGATAGAGAGTCGAAAAAAAATCTGTGAAAATTAGTTCTTTAGAACTACAAAATGACATGATCTATTAAAAAATTAAAGAGTTATTAATTTTGATGGATGTGAGCTTGATGAAATTTTATTCCATAAAATAGGAGGTCAAAGGCTGCTGCGGAAAAAGGCGGAATTTGTCGGATGAAATCAGGATGAATTTGTTACATTTATGTTAATGGCATGTAAAGGTAAAATTGTTGTAGTACAAGGCTTTCTAGCTTTATTACAAATCATTATAATTTTGATTTTACAAAATTCATGAAAATCGGAAAGCTCGTTCTGAATCCAATTAACAGATCATAATCAGCAGGAAATTAATGCATAAAGTGAAATTGTTGCTTTTAAAGACTGGGAATAAATATCATAATATGGATTTTGTTTTATTTTTATGAATTCTATCAATTTGGATCTTTTGTCCCATGTCAAGCGGTTTTAAAGTTTGTATATTTAAAAATAGTTAGAAAGTGTTGGAAGAAAAAAAGAGATATAAGGATTTACTGTAAAATTATGAACTGCATAGAGGATGGAGGAATTCATATGACGACTCGATCACAATCTTGGTTTGCGAAAGCCGCGGTTCTTCCGGCTGAGAAGCTCCAGCTATTTTGCTTCCCTTATGCCGGTGGTGGTGCTTCCATATTCAGTTCTTGGAAGTCTACACTTGCGCCTGACATTACTGTGCTGCCTGTACAGCTTCCAGGACGTGAAAGCCGCTCAACAGAGGCTCCAATGGACACCATTCAGGACATCGTGCAATCGTTGATTCCCGCTATGGCTCCATACATACATAAGCCGTTTGCTTTTTTCGGACACAGTATGGGAGCACTGATTGCATTTGAAACAGCACGGCAGTTATATAGCAAAACCGGAACAATGCCTGTCCATATCATCGTATCCGGTAAATCCGCACCACATCTTCCGTATTCCAAAAAACAACTCCATGATTTAGCAGATCAACCTTTCACCGAAGAGCTTCGTTTGATGCAGGGAACACCCGAAGAAGTACTGCAAAATGCAGAGTTAATGCAAATTATTATGCCCCGTCTGCGTGCGGATTTTAAGGTGTGCGAAACGTATGTTTATCAGCCGGGAAGCCCCTTGGCCTGCCCGATGACCATTTTGGGTGGCATGAAGGATCATGAGGTGAGCACTGATTCACTTCATGCCTGGCAGCAGCACACCACATCGCCCATAGATGTGCGAATGTTCGAAGGAAATCACTTTTTCATTCATGAACAAGAGCAAGAAGTTATAAGCACAGTCGTGAATATTTTGTCCGCATCTTCAGCCCTGAACCACGCTGCTGCAGCTTATACATCTTACAGCAACAATACCCTACAACCACGATTCAGACATAGTTAAAAGTCCCGCACATCATGATACACCACGATACACAAACATGATTAACATCTCGGCAACCACTCGACAATCAACCCACCACCATGATGCAATGCCCAGCATAATTCAAGAATGATTTCATTCCATGTAAATACTCATACATCCAGAGCCAGAGTTTATCTCACCATGTCCATTGCAACTTCAGGATTTTGTAAAATCCTCACTAAAAAAGTTCGCACTGCGAAAGTGTGAGCAACGAAAAAGAGGGATGTCCTTGTTTCGATCAAATTCTGCTTTTCGAAGACTCGCGCGTTATGTAAGACCGTACAATCTATGGGTTTTCATAACAGTGATCGCCTCCTTAAGTTTGGCAGCCATAGACATTATTTTGGGTAAGGCCATTGAGCAAATGGTAGAGGGGACCTTCTCCTCCACCCAAAACATGATCTATCTAGTTGTTGGTATGACGCTAATTGGAATGCCCTGTAAGTTTGTGATGAGGTACGCTTCTGCGCGATTTAGCGTTAGTGCACTCCGCGATTTGAGAGGCGACCTCGTACATAAGTTTTGCGATTTACCAGTTTCCAGAGTGGAGAGGAAGTTCACCGGAGATTTGGTATCCCGGCTTACGAACAATACGGCGAAGTTACAGAATTTTTTTATCGAGCATTTTGCCAATCTGTTTTATTTACCGCTTGTGTTTACGGCATCACTAACGTTGCTTTTAATGACAAGCTGGAAGCTGATCTTGGCCAGTCTTGCGCTTATGCCTGTAGGGATGATCGTAACAACACTGATGAGCAGGCGGATTGAAAAATATTCCGAGCAGCTTCAGGAGAAAATGGCTCATTTGAACGCGGTCGGACAGGATGCAATTGGAGGAATTCCTATCGTCAAGGCATTCAATATGCAGGCTGTGCTACTGAAGAAGTATATGGTGATGATGGAGGAGGTCGTCAGGCGCGGTCTGGGGTTGGAAAAGCGCTATGCTTCTATTACCCCAGTAGGTGTGATGATGCTGGCAACACCGATTATTTTGGTCATTGCGTACGGAGGATACCTGATTCAACAAGGAGAGCTGAATGCTGGAGGCATTGTCCTATTTTTATATCTGATTTCGTTTATATTGCAGCCTGTTTCCATGCTGCCGACGATTATCTCGCAAATGAAGGAAGCGGGGGGAGCGGCGAAGCATTTGTTTGAGGTATTGGATTGGCCGGATGAACGTCAGGGTGGTGAAATCACCTCAGTCGGTGATGATCGAGAGGATAAGGGCCTACGTTTTGAGGACAATGCAGAAAGGAAAGCCAACCAAGCGAGTCAAGCAAGTAAAAGCGAGACAGACGGAGCAGAAGGCGACGATGACACTGCTGTAGTCAGGTTTGAGCATTTGACCTTTGGCTACGACGAAGGGAACACTGTGCTCAAGGATATCAGCTTTCAGGTAGGACAAGGAGAAACGGTAGCGATTGTCGGCGGTAGCGGTGGCGGCAAAAGCACGATATTTAAGCTGCTTTGCGGATTTAATGAACCGGGAGAGCATGCTGGAACCGTTCAACTATTTGGAAAGAGTTTGACAGATTGGAATTTAACGAGCCTGCGCAGCCATATTTCAATGGTATCTCAGGAGCCGTCGCTTTTTCCGGCCACGATTGCAGAAAATATCGGATATGGACGTCTGGAGGCGACCCGTGAAGAAATTGTCGAGGCGGCGAAAGCGGCGCATGCGCATGATTTTATTGTTCAGCTTCCCGAGGGCTATGAGACCCTTTTGAGCGAGCGGGGAGGAGGATTGTCCGGTGGACAAAAGCAGCGTATTTCCATAGCAAGAGCATTGTTGAAAAATGCTCCGCTGCTTCTACTGGATGAGCCAACTTCAGCGCTTGATAGCCAGTCGGAGGCTCAGGTGCAGATCGCGATGAGTGCGGCAATGCATAATCGGACGGTACTGGTGATTGCTCATCGACTGTCAACCGTGCGTCAGGCGAACCGGATTATTGTACTTGATCAGGGGAGCATTGTGGAATCGGGCACGCATGAGGAATTACTGGGTCGCGATGGTGAATATCGAAAGCTGTATTTGCAAAATTTCGAAGAAGAACAGCATACGATGGAAAACGGCAATTCGATGCCAGAGGAAAGGAGTGAGAAACGTGACCTTCAAGCAGGGGTTTTATGAGTTTAAGCAGTTGCTGTCCCTGATGAAGCCGTACCGAAAATGGTATTTTATCGGGTTGGTTGGCAACAGTCTGACCAATGCGAGCATCACGATTTTACTTTCCTTTGTGGTGCATTATTTGCTGAATTTTGCGGTTGATGGGGAAGTGCAGGGGCTTTACCAGGCAATTTATTTGGTCAGCGGTACATTTTTGGCACTAAGTCTTATTTCTCCGCTGTGCAGCTACATGTATAAGCGGTGTGTGAGGCTGGCGATTGCCAATGTACGGGTAAGACTATTCGGGCATATTGTCAAGCTGTCCTATGAAAAGGCCGAAAAACGCCATTCGGGTGATCTTGTATCCCGCATGACAAACGATGTACAGACGTTGGAGCAGGCTTACACTGTTCATATTCGCTCGATTATACTGGAAGTTTCGCTTTTCTTTGGCTCGTTAGTCATTATGATGGTGCTGGATTGGCGATTTGGGATTATGGCGGTTTTACTTGGGCTGGCCTCAGCTTGGGTAAATTCTCATTTTGCGAAGAAGATGCGACAGACGAGTGATGAGTTACAGGGACGGATGAGCAGGTTCACGGAACGGTTAAGTGATTTGCTGTCCGGCTTGCAGACGGTGAAGCTGTTCGGATTGCGGACAAAGGTAGGCGGACTTTGTAACGATGCTAGCGAGGACATTAACCGTATCAGCATCCGGCAGGGACGTCATATGGGCTTGCAGGATATGTATAATTTTGTAATTGAATTCATTACGTTGGGTGGTGTGCTTGTCGCCGGACTGATTCTGGTTTCACAGAAGCAGATGGAGCTGGGAGTACTGGGGCAGATTGTGCAACTGCAAGGCGGCATTTCCACGGTGTTTTTGCAGCTGGGGGCGGCTGTATCGTTGTTGCAAAACTCCTTGGCGGGCTTGGCGCGTATCCGCGAAGTTCTGGATGAGTCGAAGGAAGAGGAGCATTTTCCAGAGTCGAAACAGAAGGAACCGCAGGCTGGGCTGATCGGCCCGGAGGCAGCAGTTTTATCGGCTCGTGAACCTAACGGATTTCATAGTGATGTCGAAACTGTGAGCTCAGGCCATGCCATTGAACAAGTTCCGGCTGCGCTGGAGCTGCACGACATCACCTTCGGTTATCAACCGGACCGTCCAACGCTGCAAAGGCTGAACCTGATCGTACCGGAAGGGCAGGTCACTGCGCTCGTCGGCCCAAGTGGTGGTGGGAAAAGCACAGTCATGAAGCTATTGCTAGGCTTTTATCCACCGGATGAGGGTGTGCTGCGGGTCCGTGGCCGCTCGGCAGGTGAGCTTCGGTTAGATGAGGTCAGGGATTTGATGGCCTATGTACCACAGGAGGCTACGTTGTTCCACGGTACAGTAGCGGATAATATCCGCTTTGGCTCACCGGATGCCACGGATGAGGAAGTAGAGGCTGCGGCCAAAACAGCCTATGCGAGCGGCTTCATAGCCGAGCTGCCAGAGGGCTACGACACCATTGTCGGTGAACGCGGAGCCAACTTATCCGGTGGTCAAAGACAGCGGCTCGCGATTGCTCGCGCTTTGCTCAAAAACGCACCGATTTTGCTGCTGGATGAAGCGACCTCGGCGCTGGATGCTGAATCGGAATATGAAGTCCAGCAGGGCTTAAATGAGCTGATGAAGGATCGTACAACATTAGTCATTGCCCATCGATTGTCTACGATTGAACGGGCTGATACGATCTGTGTTCTTGCCGAAGGCGAGCTGAAAGAACAGGGTACCCATGACCAGCTCCTTGCCAAGGACGGTCATTATGCGAAGCTGTATGAGCTTCAGTTTCGAAAGCATCCCGAGGAACAAACCGCATAAATATGCGAGGTTTCTTTTTAACAATATCTATTTTGCGAGGAGAGAGACATATGACTCAGCACGATATTCAATTGTTTGCATTAAGCCAGCCACAGCAACGTATTTGGTATACGGAGCTTTTGTATCCCAATCGCAACACGTCCACACTTATTGCAACTGTTAAAATCAAGGGAACTGTTCGCATAGATGCATTGCAGCAGGCGATGAATCAGGTGATTGCACAAAACGATTCTTTTCGCATTAAAATCACTGCTCAGGATGGTATTCCGTATCAATATGTAGAGCCATTTGCTGCACAAAGTGTAGAAACGCTCCAGGTTACCCCGGAGGAAGCCGAACAACTGGTAAACCGTCTTAATTCCCAGCCCTTTTTATTGCTGGATTCTCAGCTCTACCAATTGGTTATTTTGCAGCTGGGGGCAGAAGAAACCTGGTACAATTTCACAATGCACCATATTATTTCAGATGGTGTATCCATGAATCAGGCCATTAATGAAATTACCACTCATTACATGGATATTGTCCATGGTACAGGTCAGGCTACACCGGCCAAAGCGAATCCATATCTGGATTTCATTCAGGTGGAGCAAGACTATGAGCAATCTGACCGTTACCAGAAGGACAAGACATATTGGACGGAAAAGTTTGCCGATTTGCCAGAGATGACAGGCTTAAAATCATACAATCCGTTAACGCTGAGCACAGCTGCACGCCGGGAGAGCTATACACTGGAGCATGAACTGTATCGTGGTGTCAAGGTTTTTTGCGAGGAGCATAAAATCAGTATTTTTACGTTCTTCCTGGCCGCCCTGTATATTTATTTACATAAAGTGACGGGGGAACAGGATTTAACCGTAGGTACCCTGTACGCTAACCGTACGTCGAAGAATGAGAAGGATACGATTGGCATGTTCGTCAGCACCGTGGCTACGCGCTTGCTGGTTGAGCCGGAATCCGAGCTGCTGACCTTCCTGCAAGGTGTGGGCAAGGAGCAGTCGTCCATTTTGCGGCATCAGCGTTACCCGTACAACAAAATTATTCAGGATTTGCGTGAACAGCAAAGCAGTCTGGATATTCAGCGCCTCTTTGGCGTTTCAATTCAGTATCGTACGCTGAGCTTCTCCCGTTTTGATGAAGCCGTTCAGCAGGTGGCTACCGATTTCTGTGGAGATACGGTGAATGACTTTGATATTCATATGGTAGAAATGCTGGATGACGATAAGTTTATACTGCATCTGGATTATCGTACTGATCTGTTCAGTGAACAGGAGATTGCCCGAATTATCCGACAATTCTTGAGTGTGGCTGAGCATATGGTGAAAGGTCCGCAGAAGCGTATACAGGAGTTGTCACTGATTAGTGACGAGGAGCGGACGCAAATTGTGGATGTATTCAATGCTACAGCAGTGCCATATCCACATGATGCAGGGATTCATGAACTGTTCGAGCAACAGGCAGAGCGTATGCCGGATCAGACTGCGGTTGTGTTTGGAAACCGTCGTCTAACCTATGGGCAACTGAATGAACAGGCCAACAGGCTGGCTCACACGCTGCGCGGTTACGGTGTTACTGTTGAACGAACCGTGGGCATCGTCGCTGAGCGTTCCACAGATATGATCGTCGGCATGTTGGCAATCCTCAAGGCGGGCGGCGCATATGTGCCGATTGACCCGGATTATCCGGCAGAGCGTGTACGCTACCTGCTGGAGGATTCAGATGCGAAGCTACTGCTGGTGCAGCATGCGAAGCAGCAGCCAGATGACTACAGCGGAATTGTGCTGGATCTGAGCGATGCTACTGTATACGGGACAGAGGCTGAGCAAGGCTTAAATACCGTACAATGGAAACAAAACGAGGCTAATCATGCGGGTTATACCCATTATACAAATATGAAAAATGAGATTTCACAAGCGGGTAAATTCGGGGATCGACTCGCCTATTTGATGTACACTTCGGGAACTACTGGCCAGCCAAAAGGTGTTATGGTGGAGCACCGCAATGTCGTGCGTCTGGTGAAAAATACAAACTATGCGCAATTGAATGCGGATACGCGCATTTTGCAGACCGGGGCTGTTGTCTTCGACGCGTCCACCTTCGAAATTTGGGGTGCGCTATTGAATGGTGGACAGCTGGTACTGGTAAGTCAGGATGTCATTTTGGACGCGCCGAAGCTCAAGGAAGCTGTTCGCAGCCATGGCATTACCACGATGTGGCTGACAGCGCCGCTCTTTAACCAACTGTCGCAGCAGGACCTGGAACTGTTTGAGGGGATACGGGAGCTGCTGGTCGGCGGTGATGTGCTGTCCGTCCCGCCTATTAACCGGGTGCTGGAGGCCCATCCTTCCCTGCGGATCATCAACGGCTACGGGCCGACAGAAAACACGACCTTTTCCACAACACATGGGATTACCGGCGTGCAATCAGAATCGGTGCCGATTGGCAGCCCGATCCCTAACTCGACGGCGTATGTCGTGGATCGTTCGATGCAGCTCCAGCCTGTCGGAGCATGGGGAGAGCTGATCGTCGGCGGTGACGGGGTGGCACGTGGATACCGCAACCGCCCGGACCTGACGGCAGAAAAGTTCATGGACAGCCCGTTCCGCAGTGGAGAACGCTGCTATCGCACAGGCGACCTGGTGCGCTGGAATGCGGACGGGACGCTGGAATACAAGGGACGGATCGACGCACAGGTGAAAATCCGGGGGTACCGGATCGAGCTGGGCGAGGTGGAGGCACAGCTGTTGAAGCTGGAGGCGGTGCGAGAAGCCGTCGTGATAGCACGAGAGGATGAGCAGGGGCAAAAGCAGCTCTGCGCTTATGTGGTAACCCATGAGGATGTTGTGGCAAGTGAGCTGCGTAGCGCTTTGAGCCAGGAGCTGCCGGGCTACATGGTGCCGTCGTATTTTGTACAGCTGGAGCAATTGCCACTCACGCCCAATGGCAAGGTGGATCGCCGGTCATTGCCACAGCCGGAGGGAAGTGTGGATTCCGGCGAGGATTATGTAGCAGCGCGAACCGATGTGGAGCGGACGTTGGTATCGGTATGGCAATCTGTACTGGGCATTGAGCATATCGGTGTACTGGATAACTTTTTCCATCTGGGAGGCGACTCGATCAAGGCCATTCAGGTGTCTTCGAGACTGCTGCAAAACGGCTATAAACTGGAAATGAGGGAACTGTTCCAATATCCGACCATTGCTGAGCTGAATGGACGGGTGCAGCAGGTGAGCCGCGTCTCAGACCAAGGGGAAGTCACGGGTACGGTAGCGTTGACGCCGATTCAGTATTGGTTTATTGAGCAGCAGCCGGCCAAGCCAGAACACTATAATCAGGCATTGATGCTGCATCGTGAGGATCGTATGGACGAAACGGCGCTTCGTCAGGTGCTGCAACGCATGGTTGAGCATCATGATGCTCTGCGTATCGTATTCAGCCAAAATACAGACGGCGAGTACGAAGCATGGAACCGTGGCGTACAAGCAGGTGAGCTTTTCAGCCTCGAAGTGATTGATTTTACGAACGAACCTGATTTTGCACATGAGCTGGAAGCAAAAGCCAGTGAAATTCAAGGCAGCATCCGGCTGGATGAAGGCCCTCTGGTAAAGCTGGGTCTGTTCCGTTGCCCTGATGGCGATCATTTGTTGATGGCGATTCACCATTTTGTGGTGGATGGTGTGTCTTGGCGTATTTTGCTGGAGGATTTGGCAACTGGATATGAGCAGGCTTTACAGGGCGAGTCTGTCCGTTTGCCGAATAAGACGGATTCCTTCCGCCTGTGGGCTGATCAGCTGTCAGCTTATGCGAACAGCACAGCATTGCAGAAGGAACGTGCATACTGGCAAGAGCTGGAGCAAGCTGGGGCTACTCAAGCAGCTTTGCCCAAGGATTACACTCGCAAATCCGAGGCCAAGCCTCGTCTCCGCGATGACCGTACACTCACGGTAGCGTGGACAGTTGAAGAAACAGAACAATTTTTGAAGCAGGCACACCGTGCCTATAATACGGAAGCGAACGATCTATTGCTGACGGCTCTGGGAACTGCGGTTCACGAGTGGGCAGGCATCAGCCAGGTGCTTGTGAATCTGGAGGGTCATGGACGGGAAGCTATTTTGCCAGACGTGGATATTACACGTACGGTCGGTTGGTTTACCAGCCAATTCCCAGTTGTGCTGGATATGGGCGAGGATCGGAATGTGGGACGACGTGTCAAGAACGTCAAGGAAGGGCTGCGCCGTTTGCCGCATAAAGGAATTGGATACGGGATTTTGAGATATCTTTCTGCTGCTGAAGAAGGGGAGGCAGCTTTTGTCGCCGAGCCGGAAATTAGCTTTAACTATCTCGGACAATTCGATCAGGATTTGAAAAATAATGCATTCCGTATGTCTCCTTATTCCCTCGGGGCTTCCATTAGTGACACGTTGACCAAGCGGTATGCCCTTGATATCAACGGCATGATCACGGACGGTGCGCTGGAGTTGACGATCAGCTACAGCGGCAAAACGTTCATGAAAAAATCAATCAAAAGGCTAGCTGATTTGCTTCAGGAAAGCTTGCGCCAGGTATTAGCTCATTGCGTGGACAAAGAACTGCCAGAGTTGACACCAAGCGATCTGTCCTTCCAAGGACTAACGGCTGGAGAACTGGAGCACATTGTAGAGCAAACCGCTGCTGTGGGAGAGCTGGAAAATATTTATTCGCTAACGCCGATGCAAAAGGGGATCTTGTTCCACGGCTTGATGGAGCCGCAATCCGGGGCGTATTTTGAGCAGGCAACATTTGATCTGCAGGGCAGCTTTCAAGTGGACGCTTTTGCCGAGAGCCTGAATCTGCTGGTAAATCGCCATCAAATTTTCAGAACGAATTTTTATAGCGGCTGGAATGAGCAGCCTTTACAGGTGGTGTATCGTCATAAAGCTGCCGGATTCCGTTTTGAAGATGTGCGTTCGATGGAGCAAGGAGAACTGGACGCGTACATTGCTGATTTTACTGAGCGAGATAAAGCGGAAGGGTTTCATTTCAGCTCAGGCGAGCTGATGAGAGTATCTATATTACGTACGGGCGAGGAGTCTTACCGTTTTGTGTGGAGCTTCCACCATATTTTGATGGACGGCTGGTGCTTGTTCCTGGTTGTCGGGGAAGCCTTTAATACGTATTTTGCCCTGCTTGAAGGCCGCAAGCCGGAGCTTGCCCCGGTAACGCCATATAGCGAATATATTGAATGGCTGGAACGGAGTGACAACGCGGAATCAGAACGGTTCTGGAGTGACTATTTTGCCAGTTTTGAACAACAGACGGTGTTGCCGCAGGCAAAACAACTGGACGGTCACGCTAAGGGATATGAGGCTGACAAGCTTTCGTTTACACTGAGCCGTGAAGTGACGGAACGGATGAACCAACTGGTCAAGCAGCAGCAAGTGACGGTCAATACGCTGTTGCAAGCAGCATGGGGCGTTGTGCTGCAACGGTATAACAATAGTCGGGACGTTGTATTTGGTAGTGTTGTATCCGGTAGATCGGCGGATATTCCAGGCATCGATAAAATGATCGGTTTGTTTATTAATACGGTTCCTGTACGGATTCATAGCGGGGAAGATGTTACGTTCGCTGGGCTGATGAAGCAGACACAGGAGCAGGCGCTTGCTTCCCGTGCCTATGAAACCTATCCGTTGTATGAAATTCAGGCCCTGACAGAGCAGAAGCAGGATTTGGTAAACCATATTATGGTGTTTGAAAACTATCCGGTGGAACAGAGCATGGAGCAAATGGGCAACCGTGACACGAACGGCTTTACGATTGCGAATGCTTCCGTGTCGGAGCAAACGAACTATGATTTTAACATTACCATTGTGCCGGGTGATGAAATCGGTGTTCATTTGGAATACAACGCGCTGGTGTTTGAACGCGCAGCTATTGAGCAAATCCGTGAGCATTTGCTGCATATCGTAGAGGAAGCGATTAACAGACCGAATGCGCTGGTAGATGAACTTGAGCTGGTGACTGCTGAGGAAAAAGCGAAGATCATTGACGGTTTTGGTTCAGTTGGTGTGTCTGCGTGGAGTGATGTGAAGGAAGTAGAATTGTTGTTCCACGCCTATGTGGAAGAACAGGCGCAGCTTGTACCGGATCACGTGGCGGTTGTGTACGAGGAGAATCAGCTTACGTACCGTGAACTGAACGAGCGTGCGAACCAGCTGGCCCGTAGATTGCGGAATGAAGGCATCGGGCGCGAATCGATTGTCGGCATCTTGAGCGAACGTTCGGTGGACATGCTGGTCGGTGTGCTGGCGGTATGGAAGGCTGGAGGCGCCTATGTGCCGTTAGATGCCGATTATCCGTCAGAGCGTATCCGCTTTATGCTGGAGGACAGCGGTGCGACGGTGCTGCTGACTCAAACAGGCTTGCAGGAGCGTGCGCAGGTATGGCTGGAGGAAAGCCCATGGGCCTTGGCCGGAGGGAAGTCAGAGGGCCAACTGGAAACGGCGGTTAGCGCTGAGACGGTGGAATCAGATACCCTCCATGGAGGCCTGAGTTTAACATTAAATTCGCCATCTGACAGTGAAGTAACATCCGAACCAGCAACAGGACTGCGTTTGCAGACTGTACTGGCGTTGGACGATGAGTCGCTGTACACCGGGGATATTGCGGATGTCGAACATATCAATGAGCCGCAGGATCTGGCGTATGTGATCTACACCTCCGGAACAACGGGACGTCCGAAGGGAGTCATGATCGAGCATCGCAGCTTGGTGAATACGGCTGCGGCATATCGCCGGGATTACCATCTGAACCAGTTCCCGGTACGGTTGCTGCAGCTGGCGAGCTTCTCCTTCGACGTATTCGTCGGCGATATCGCACGGGCGCTCTATAACGGCGGAACGATGGTCATCTGCCCGAAAGATGACCGGATTGATCCAGGCCGTCTGTATAGCTGGATTCGCAATTATCAGGTTACGGTGTTCGAATCGACACCGGCCCTGATCGTACCGTTCATGCAGCATGTGTATGAACAGGGACTGGACATGAGCAGTCTGGAACTGCTGATTACGAGCTCAGATAGCTGCAGCGTGACGGATTACCTGGTGCTGCAAGAGCGGTTTGGCGCAGATACTCGGATTATTAACAGCTACGGTGTAACGGAAGCAGCGATTGACTCCAGCTTCTATGACGAAGAGCTATCGAAGCTGCCGAGCAGCGGCAGTGTGCCGATTGGTCAGGCGTGGCTAAACGCCCGTTTTTATATCGTGGACAGCCAGCTGAATCCGGTGCCTGTCGGCGTACTGGGCGAGCTATGCATTGGCGGAGCCGGGGTAGCACGGGGATACCTGAACCGTGCGGACCTGACGGCCGAGAAATTCGTGGCGAATCCGTACGTGCCGGGTGAACGATTGTATCGCACCGGAGACCTGGCACGGTGGATGCCGGACGGGAATGTGGACTTTATCGGCCGGATGGACTATCAAGTCAAAATCCGGGGCTACCGGATCGAGCTGGGCGAGATCGAAACCGTGATCCAGCGGGTGCCGGGCGTGCGTCAAGCGGTCGTGATCGACCGGACAGATGAGCGTGGACACAAGTATTTGTGCGGCTATATCACGGGAGAAGCGGAGCTGCGGATCGAAGAGGTACAGGCCGAGCTGGAAGCAGGGCTGCCAGCACACATGGTGCCAGCACGCTTGATGCGTCTGGAGACGATACCGCTGACGAGCAACGGCAAAATCGACCGCAAGGCCTTGCCGGAGCCGGAAGGCAGTATCCATACAGGTGTAGCCTATGTGGCACCGCGTACAACGGTAGAGCAGGCATTGGCTACGGTATGGGCCGGGGTGCTGGGCGTGGAAACGGTAGGTACGCAGGATAACTTCTTCGAGCTGGGTGGCGATTCGATCAAGGCCTTGCAGGTATCGTCCCGATTGCTGCAAGCAGGCTATCGACTGAACATGAAAGACCTGTTCAGTAATCCGACGGTAGCGTCCCTTAGTCCTTTGCTTCGCACAGATGGCAAAATCGCCAGTCAGGAAGAGGTAGCCGGTGAGGTAGAGCTGACACCAATTCAACGGTGGTTCTTTGAGCAGCAGCCGGTTGACCTGCATCACAGCAACCAGGCGATGATGCTGTATCGAGCCGGGCGCTTTGACGTAGAGGCGCTGCGCCATACAATGGAACGCATGGTCCAACATCATGACGCATTGCGTACTGTATTCCGCGAGACGGAGCATGGCTACGTAGCTTGGAACCGCAGTGTGGAGGAAGGCGAGCTATATACACTGGACATTGTAGATTTCAGTGGGGTTGAAGACGAATCCACAGCTGTGGAAGCCAAGGCGAGTGAAATTCAAGCCGGCATTCATTTGAGTGAGGGACCGCTTGTGAAGCTTGGTTTGTTCCAATGCGCTCAGGGCGATCATTTGTTAATCGTCATTCACCATTTGGTCGTGGACGGTGTATCGTGGCGCATTCTGCTGGAGGATTTGGCAGCCGCTTATGAGCAGGCTGTTGCAGGTAAAACGGGCAAAGCTATTCGATTGCCGCTGAAAACAGATTCGTTCCAGACATGGGCCGAGCATCAGTCAGCCTATGCGAACAGTGCGACGATGGAGCGGGAGCTTGCTTACTGGCAGCATATTGAACAAGCAGAAGCAAGTCTGGCGAAGCCGTTGCCAAAGGATTATGACAACGATCATGCCTTGCTTGGAGACAGTGAGGTTGTCACCGTCCGCTGGACGAAGCAGGAAACCGATTTGTTGCTCAAGCAAGCTCACCGCGCGTATAGCACGGAAATGAATGACCTGTTGCTGGCTGCACTCGGCAAAGCCGTATATGACTGGTCCGGTTCTGAACGAGTGCTGGTCAACCTGGAGGGTCATGGACGGGAATCCATTTTATCTGATGTGGATATTACGCGCACGGTTGGCTGGTTTACGAGTCAATTCCCGGTTGTACTGGATGGAAGCCTGGGACAAGGCGGAAATATCGCCTGTTTGATCAAACGGGTGAAGGAAGGGCTGCACCATATTCCGCAAAAAGGCATTGGCTATGGTATTTTGCGATACCTGTCAAATGCTGAGGCTTTCGCGCAAGCAGGCGTACAGCTCCAGTTGACCCCAGAAATCAACTTTAACTATCTGGGCCAGTTTGATCAGGATTATAAAGGCAACGATCTGGAGCCTTCCTCCTATTCTATGGGTGTGCCTGTCAGCACAAACGCGGCTATGGATTTTGCGCTGGATATCAATGGAGTGATCGAGGGCGGAGAGCTGATCTTCACGATTCGTTACGGCACAACGCAATTCCGTCACGAAACGATTGCCCAGCTTGGAGAGCTGCTGGCTTCGGGCTTGCGTGAGGTGATCAGCCATTGCGTCGCCCAGGAGAGAACGGTATTGACACCAAGTGATGTCCTGCTAAATAACGTAACGTTGGACGAGTTGGAGCAGCTGGTGGAAGATACGCGAGATCTAGGTGAGCTGGAAAATGTGTATGCCTTAACGCCAATGCAAAAGGGTATGCTCTTCTACAGCATGATGGATGAGGATTCGGCGGCTTATTTTGAGCAGGCCACCTTTGAGCTGAACGGACGTTTTGATGTGGTCACTTTCGGCAAAAGTCTGGATCTGCTTGTACAACGTCATGAGGCCCTACGGACGAACTTTATCCATTCATGGAAAGATGAGCCTGTACAGGTCGTCTTCCGCAACCGCAGCGGAGGATTGTACTACGAAGACTTGCGCGGACTAGATAAAGAAGAACGTGAAGCTCAGGTTGAGGCTTTTGTCCTTGCAGATAAAGCCAAAGGATTCCGTCTGGCAGAGGATGCACTCAATCGTATCTCCATTTTGCAAACGGGAGATGAAACGTACCACTTTGTTTGGAGCTTCCATCACATTTTGATGGATGGCTGGTGCTTGTCCTTTATGATACAGGAGGTGTTTGGCAGCTATCAGGCACTTCGTGCGGGTCAGGAGCCGGCGCTTGAGCTGGTCACGCCATTCAGTCGTTTTATTGAATGGCTGGAGCGTCAGGATCGTGAAGCGGCCCTGCAATACTGGAGCGGGTATCTGGCAGACTATGAGCAGCAAATTACGCTTCCGCAGCAAAAAACACAGCCTAAATCCGCACAAGTCGGGGACTATGTGGCCGGAGAACTGGAATGCGAATTCCAGCCGGAACTGGTCGCTCAGATCGAACGGGTGGCGAAGCAAAATCAGGTGACGATCAACACACTGATTCAGACGGTATGGGGCGTGCTGTTGCAAAAATATAACAACAGTCCGGATGTTGTATTCGGCAGTGTTGTATCCGGTCGTCCAGCCGATATTATGGGTGTGGAGCGCATGATTGGGTTGTTCATAAACACGATTCCAGTGCGCATTCTGTCTGAAAAGGGTGAGTCCTTTGTCGAACTGATGAAACGAACACAGCGGCAGGCGCTGGCCTCTAATAGCTACGACGCATTCCCGTTGTATGAAATTCAGGCGCTGACCGAACAGAAGCAGGATTTGATCAACCATATAATGATATTTGAAAATTACCCGGTGGAGCAGCAGGTAGAGCAGTTGGGAAGCAATGGACACGATAAATTTACGATTTCGAACGTAGTGACTACAGAGGAAACCAACTACGATCTGAACGTAGCCGTTATGCCGGGAGAAGGTATAAAGATTCGTTTTATGTATAACGCGCTCTGCTTTGATCAAATAGGCATTGAGCGTCTGCATGGACATTTTGTCCGTCTGCTGGAGCAAATTTCACTCCATCCGAATGTTCGCGTTGAAGAGCTGGAATTGGTCACAGTGGTGGAAAAACAACAGATTACAGAAGCGTTTAATGACACCGCTTCGGTATATCCGCGCCATCAGACGATCCATCAGGGGTTTGAGGAGCAGGTGGAGCGTACGCCGGATCAAGTGGCATTGGTGTTTGGAAATCAGAGTCTCACTTATCGGGAGCTGAATGAGCGAGCCAACTCATTGGCACGAATGCTTCAAGCGCAGGGAGTAGGACCCGACAAGCTGGTCGGCCTGATGGTGCAGCGCTCAGTGGAAATGATCGTAGGTCTCCTTGCTGTTCTAAAAGCAGGCGGTGCTTATGTGCCGATTGATCCCGAATTTCCGTCATCTCGTATTGAATACATGCTGGGAGACAGTAAGGCCGCAGTGCTTCTGACCAGTCGTGATCTGGTGGAAGAGCACCATTGCAACGCCAATACAATGTTTCTTGAGGATACAGAATTGTATCAGGGAGAGGGCAGCAACCTGGAGGCGATCGCCCGCCCAGAGCATTTGGCTTACGTCATCTATACCTCTGGATCGACTGGAAATCCGAAAGGAGTTATGCTCCAGCATGGCTCGGTACTCAACTTTATTACTGGGATGCGCGAAATAATCGACTTTGAAGCGGGCAAAACCATTTTGTCACTCACGACAATTTCATTCGATATTTTCGTATTGGAAACCATCCTGCCACTGTTGGGTGGAATGACTGTTGTGCTTGGCGACAGCCAGCATCAGGTTGATCCTCAGGCGCTTGGTGAGTTGATCGTTCATCATCATATTGATATGTTGCAAATGACACCATCCCGGGTACAAATGCTGCTGGGTCATGAAGCAGGTTCCCGTGCGCTGCAAAGCGTGAAGGAAATTATGGTCGGGGGTGAAGCACTTCCGTCCAAGCTGCTGGCAGCACTGCAAGAAATGAATGGTCTTCGCATTTATAACATGTACGGACCTACAGAAACGACGGTCTGGTCGACGGTACAGGAACTGACCCATGCCAATCAAATTAATATCGGACGTCCTATCGCTAATACGGAAATGTATATCCTGAATGCGAATGATGGATTACAGCCAATCGGTGTACCGGGCGAGTTATGTATTGCAGGAGAAGGCTTGGCACGTGGGTATTGGAATCGCGAAGAACTGACGGCCGAGAAATTTGTGGATAATCCGTTTGCAGGCGGGAAAGCAGGCTATGAGCGGATGTACCGCACGGGCGATTTGGCGAGATGGATGCCGGACGGCAATATCGAATATTTGGGCCGGATCGACCATCAGGTGAAAATCCGGGGGTACCGGATTGAGCTGGGCGAGGTCGAATCGCAATTGCTGAAGGTGGAGTCGGTACGAGAAGCCATAGTCATGGCTCGTGCGGACGAAACAGGCCAATACCAACTGGTGGCATACTATATTGCGGAGCAAGAGCTCGGAGCCAGCGAGCTGAGAAGTGAACTGGGGCGGGAGCTGCCAAGCTATATGGTGCCTTCATATTTCATTCAGTTGGAGCAGATGCCACTGACACCGAATGGCAAAATCGACCGCAAGGCACTGCCGGCACCGGAAGGCAGCCTGCAAAGCGGAGCGGATTATGTAGAGCCGCGCACCGCACCGGAACGGGCACTTGTAGCAGTCTGGCAGTCCGTCCTGAGCGTGCAAACCGTCGGTATTTTGGACAATTTCTTTGATCTGGGTGGCGATTCGATCAAGGCGATTCAAATCGTATCCCGTGCGTTCCAGGCAGGCTATAAGCTGAACATGAAGGACTTGTTCAAATATCCAAGCGTGAAAGAGCTGGCTCCGCATCTGCGTTTAGCGGGCAAGAGAACGGTCGAGCAAGGCGAAGTCACAGGGAAAGTGGTGCTGACGCCGATTCAATACTGGTTTGCGGAGCAGGAGCAAGTGGACGCGTATCACTTTAATCAGGCGGTCATGCTGCACCGGAAGCAGGGCTTTGACGAATCCGCTCTGCGTCAGGCGCTCACCAAGCTGGCGGAGCACCATGATGCACTACGGATGGTGTTCAGCAAGACAGAGCAAGGCTATGAAGCATGGAACCGCGGATTGCAGGAAGGCGAGCTGTACCATCTGGACGTGCTGGACTTTAGGGACTTGACGGATGAAGCCGTGCTCAGCGCAGCGATTGAGGCGAAAGCCAGTGAAATTCAAAGCAGTATTCATCTGCATGAAGGTCCTTTGTTTAAAGCTGGTTTGTTCCACTGTGCAGATGGGGATCATCTGCTAATGGCGATTCACCATTTGGTGGTGGACGGTGTGTCGTGGCGTATTTTATTTGAGGATTTGGTCACAGCCTATGAACAAGCCGTCCATCAAGAAATGCTTCAGCTACCGGACAAAACGGATTCCTTCCGTTCCTGGTCTGAGCGACTCTTCACCTATGCGGATAGCGCGGTAATGGAAAGCGAACGCGCCTACTGGAAGCAACTGAACGCATCTGCTTTGGTGGATCAAGTACGGTTGCCTGAGGATCAAGCGCAGGATGGCGAATTTACGTTGGCTGACACGGATACAGTGGTCATCAAGCTTACGGAAGAAGAGACAGAACGGCTATTGAAGCAGGCGCACCGCGCATATAACACGGAAGTGAACGATCTGCTTCTGGCTGCATTGGGCATGATGCTGTACACATGGACGGGTCATGAACGTAGCCTGATCAACTTGGAGGGGCACGGACGTGAGGACATTTTGCCGGATACGAACATTTCACGTACTGTAGGCTGGTTTACGAGTCAATATCCGGTATTGCTGGACATCGGTCGTGATCATGATTTGTCGGGATGCATCAAACAGGCCAAAGAGAGCCTGCGTCAGATTCCGAATAAAGGAATTGGCTATGGTATTTGGAGACATCTGAGTGAGGCCGGCCAGGCAGCTGGTCATAAAGAAGACACTTTGCATACGGGTCAAACAGATGGAGGCTACGCCGAGCCGCAAGTGAGCTTTAATTATCTCGGACAGTTTGATCAGGATTTGCAAAACAGCGATATACGGATGTCTCCTTACCCGATTGGTCTGGCTGTTAGTGACCGAACGAAGATGAAATACGCGCTCGATGTGGGCGGGATCGTCACGAACGGCATACTGGAGCTGGATATTCGGTATAACGGCAAGGCCTTCCGCAAGGACACCATCCAAATGCTAGCTGACCTGCTGAAAGCCAACTTGCTTGAAATTATTGAGCATTGTGTCATACGAGAGCAGTCAGAATTGACTCCAAGCGATGTACTGTTAAAGGGTCTGACGCTGGAGCAATTAGATACGATTGTTGAGCAGACACAGACGGTTGGGGAATTGGAGAATGTGTATCCGTTAACGCCGATGCAGAAGGGCATGCTGTTCCATAGTCTGATGAACCCAGAATCAGGAGTGTACTTTGAACAGGCGACCTTTGACCTTGAGGGACATTTTGAGCCGACCGTATTCGAGGAAAGCCTGAAGCTGTTGGTTAGCCGACATGCTATATTCCGGACGAATTTCTACAGCGGCTGGCATGGTCAACCGTTACAGGTCGTCTATCGTTATAAAAATCCGGGCTTCCGCTATGAGGATGTCAGAGGTCGTGAAGACGCTGTAGCTCAATTTGTGGCCCTGGATAAAGAGCAAAACTTTGATTTAGGCAAGGACGCGCTTATGCGCGTAACCGTCTTCCGCACGGGGGATAGCTCATACCGTTTTGTATGGAGCTTCCATCATATGGTGATGGACGGCTGGTGCCTGTCACTGGTGACGGACGAAGTGTTTGGTGCATATTTTGCCCTGCTGGAGCACAAACAGCCAGAGTTCGCACCTATCAAGCCGTATAGTGAGTATATTGAATGGCTGGAACGGCAGGATACGCAGGAAGCGACCCGCTACTGGAGCGACTATTTGGCTGGCTTCGAGCAGCAGACCTTGCTGCCTGGCGAGCACGCACAGGCTTCCGTAATGGCACGGGTTGAAGATAAAGAAGGAAGCGGTACGGCTTCAAATTCCGGTTATGTTTCGGAAAAGCTGTCATTTGTACTGGGTAAAGAACGGAGCGCGGCGTTAAACCGCATTGCCAAGCAGCAGCAGGTAACGATTAATACATTGCTGCAAAGCGTTTGGGGCGTTATTTTACAAAAATACAATAATAATCAGGATGTCGTGTTTGGTAGTGTTGTATCCGGACGTCCGGCAGACATTCCGGGTGTGGAGGACATGATCGGTCTGTTCATCAATACGATTCCGGTTCGCATTAGCAGTGAGCAGAATGCTACGTTTGCTGAAATATTGCAACGGACACAGGAGCAGGCTTTGGCCTCAGGTGCGTATGACACCTTCCCGTTGTATGACATTCAGGCGCTGACTGAACAAAAGCAAGACCTGATTAATCATATTATGATCTTTGAAAACTATCCGATCGGGCAGCAAATGAAGCAGGCGGGTGGTTCCGCCGAGACAGGCGCACAGACTGGCTTCTCTATTGCCAATGTGGCACTTGCAGAGCAAACCAACTACGACTTTAACCTGATTGTCGTGCCTGACGAGGATATCTCCATCCTGCTTGAATACAATGCTCTTGTGTATAACCGGTTTGCTATGGAGCGTATCCAAGGCCATATCGACCATGTCATCGGGCAAATTGTAGACAATCCGCATATCCGTGTGGATGAACTGGAATTGGTAACAGCGGAAGAACAAGCGCAAATTATTCAGGTTTGGGGCGATACGGCGGCAGCTTATCCGCAGGATCAGACGTTAAGTGCGCTGTTCGAGGAACAGGCGGCACGAACACCGGATCAGGTGGCGGTGCTGTTTGGAGCAGAGACGTTGACCTACGGTGAACTGAACGAGCGGGCCAACCGT
>NZ_JBSQBM010000032.1:0-52960 GCF_059417685.1 Paenibacillus sp. LT-B23
TTACTCCAAACCACCGGCCCCTCTGTGAACCTTCCCCTCTCACACTTAATTAAGGGTGAAATCCTGCGAATTCATGAGCCTGAGTGAGGAAACTGAATCATTTCGAGGGAGTTCAGTTCCTATCACTCTTTCCCTATGTTTTCTTCATAAAACGCTACTGACATACTGTTGTCAGTAGCGTTTTTCTATAATCGGAGTAAGTAATCGTAAAGGAGTAGGAGTAAATGCGAAGTATTTTGGCCCAAAATGATATGATACGGTATTGTATCACTTATTATAGGAAGGATGGTATCTCGTGAATTTTACTTCTATACGCATCATTACCGACGACGTGGATCGTCTCGTCGAGTTCTATGAGAAAATCACGGGTGTTTCGGCGGAACGCCCCGCGCCTGTCTTTGCCGAACTCGTTATGCCTTCGTGCACCCTGGCGATCGGTCACTCCCAGACGGTGCAACTGTTCGGCGCTGGTTCGGCAGTGGCGGCCGACAATCACACTGTCATCATCGAGTTCCACGTCCACGATGTCGATGCCGAATACAAGCGCTTGAAGCCGTTTGTCGATGAGTGGGTAAAGGAACCTACCACAATGCCGTGGGGGAACCGTGCCGTGCTGTTTCGCGATCCCGACGGCAATCTTGTTAACCTCTTCGCGCCGGTGACCGAGGAAGCAATCAAACGATTCAGTGGTAGGCGTTGACGGACAGTTGAAGTGAGTGAGGCGAATTTCGTAATTAGTAATTTTACTGACCGCCGAAAGAGACCATAGCGACGAGCTATGGTTTCTTCATTTTATCTAGGTTCTTCATTAATTTTTGAGAAATGGATCTTTTTCGCGATCTTCGCTGATGCTGGCAGCCTATTTGTAATTGTGCTATAGTTACCAGTTAATTCAATAACGCGTGAATTACTCAACTGTAATCTTCAATCAATGAGATTTTTCCTTCCTTAATTTTAAATTTCGACTTTCCTTTTAATTGCAGCGTATCTCCAATTATTAATCCGTTAGGAAAGTCCACGGCAAGAATACCTTCATAATCGATTCCAACCTCTACTTTGTCATTTAAAACACTGTAATCGGTAATTGTCTGGCGACGGCTGGAGAACAGTGTTGACGACTGTTCTGCCAACTTCCTAAATGCTTGTATTCCTCTGTCTCAGTGGTGGTTTCCCCATTGGAAATATTCCTGAATATGATGTCCTTTATTTCTTTACTAACCATAATCGTACTCCTCTCCTTCACATAAAAGATGATACCTTTGTTTACCTAGACGAACTTATTCTCAGTACAATTGTACCATATATTGGAACTATCCTACCCGTTAGTTAAACAAAGGCAGGCGATCACAATGATCGCCTGCCTTCTTGGTTTTATTGAGTTATCGTTTCCCACTAGCTTAACAATTGACATAATAACATAATAATTACTCACTTTATATCCAGTATAGCTTAAGAAGCTACCGAAGTTTTAGACAAAAAGTGTACTAATTCATATACCTATTAAAAAACTCAGGAGCTCAGATTGAAAACTTTTTGCAGTAAAACTAAGCTCACGATTTTTATGAACAATTAGACCATGCGTAAAACTCATTTTGGAACTAAAAGGAAGTAGCTTTAGTGTACCATTCTTTAGTTCGTTGTTGATAGCTATTTCAGGGACCAAGGCAAAACTTTTTCCACAGCTTACATATTGTTTTATCATCTCAAGACTTGGTAGCTCTAACGCATCTTTAACTGTAATCCCGGCGTTTTTTAAAACATCTACAGCCTTCGTATGATACAAACAAGATGTGCCGCTACTGATAAAAAGCTCGTTATTTAGAATCTGGACTCCCGCATTTTCCACTTTCCGAGCTATATCCTCAGATGCAGCAAAAACAATGGTCTCATCCATAATTGGATAAAAAAGAATATCATGACGATTAGGATTTTGAGGAACAATTCCAAAATCCAGCTCATAATCCAGTATACCTTTTAGGATGTCTTGATGCGCTCCTTGTTCAATACGCAAATTTACTCTTGGAGAGTTTCTCGTGTATTCCTGGACAAAGGGAAGCATCCGTGTAAGAAAAAAAGATTCCTGTGTTCTAATACGTATTGTTCCGCATGGCTGATTCAGCTCATCCATACTTTCTTTAAGAGATTGACTTAAGTGAACATACTGATAAGCATATTTGGAGAATACCTTTCCCGCTTCCGTAAGTTCTATCCCTCGTGGATATCGATGAAACAATTTTTGACCGCTAATTTTTTCCAACTGTTGGATATGGGTTGTTACTGTAGACTGAACATAACCTAAGCGTTCCGCAGCTCGACTGAAACTTTTTTCTTCAAGCAAGGTAATAAAAGCCAGAAAAAAACGACCTTCTAATGAATCTATCAAATCGATCATCCTTATATATTTCAATTTGAAATACTAGACATTCAATTTATTTGTTAGTCAAATATGTACTTTTATTATACGATAACCTTAGTTCAAAGCCAATTACCGCAACACCATCAAATTACGGAAACATAATGTATTGGTTAAACTGAAAAGGAGATGCAAAAATGAAGATTAGTTATCATCAACAAAAGGTTGGAGATGTCGAAGTTTTTTATCGTGAAGCTGGTCCTAAGGACGGTCAAGTTATTTTATTATTACACGGGTTTCCATCTTCAAGTCATATGTTTCGCGACCTAATTCCCAAACTGGCAAAACAATACCATGTCATTGCCCCTGATCTCGCTGGATTCGGTCATACAACAACTCCGCCGCGCAGTCAATTTAACTTCACATTTGACAGCCTGTTCCAAGTTATTGAAGGCTTTACTGAAGCATTAGCTCTCAAACAGTATGTACTTTATGTGTTTGATTACGGTGCACCTGTTGGTTATCGTTTGGCAGTGGCTCATCCGGAAAGAGTTCAAGCAATTATTAGTCAGAATGGTAACGCTTATACTGAGGGATTTAGTGACGCATGGGGATCCTGGGAGACTTATTGGCACTCTCCAACACCTGAAAATCGTGAAGCATGCCGCGATTCCTTGACCCCTGAGACCATTCGTAACTTTCAGTATCTACATGGAGCTGATGCCAGCCTTGTTTCACCAGACGGGTATTCCCTTGATATTGCTTACATGTCGCGCCCGGAAGCTGAAGAAATCCAACTGGACTTGATTCTTGATTATAGAACAAATGTGGATCGTTATCCTGACTTTCAGGCTTATTTCCGTAAGTATCAACCTGAACTTTTAGCCGTATGGGGTAAAAATGACCCTGCCTTCCTCCCTGCTGGAGCTGAAGCGTATAAGCGTGATATTCCATCTGCGGAAGTCCATTTACTTGATACTGGGCATTTTGCTCTCGAAACACATGCTAAAGAGATCAGTGAGCTTATTCAACAATTCTTAAAAAATGTAAAAACAAACTAAAACCCAATCCTACATTCTGTTTCCCATAACCAATTCCTGCCAGTATCCATTGTTACTTGCAAATCTGTTCAACGAATATGATATTTATCAATAATCTTATACTAGCCTACCGGTTTGTTGAAAACAAAAGCAGCCGATCACATTTATCGGCCGCTTTCTTGGTTTTATTAAGCTAACGTTACCCGTTAGCGTAATGCCCCTTCTCAATCATTGATTCGTCATAACTGAGTTTACAACCTATTAAAATAAATCTGTAACGGCCCCTTTGGAAGCAGATGAAACTAATCTCGCGTATTTACTAAGAACACCTGTAGTAAATTTCAAT
The DNA here is from genome assembly GCF_059417685.1 of Paenibacillus sp. LT-B23. Classification (NCBI taxonomy): domain Bacteria; kingdom Bacillati; phylum Bacillota; class Bacilli; order Caryophanales; family Paenibacillaceae; genus Paenibacillus; species Paenibacillus sp. LT-B23. Next base: position 3,740 of record NZ_JBSQBM010000032.1, read on the forward strand.
TGTGGTTGAACCCATTCATTCTTTCGTTTCGCTAACTCTACTTCCGAAATTTCAAAGCAAATTTCTTGCGTTTCACTATCAATGGTAATGATGTCACCCTCTTGCAGAAGAGCTATTGGTCCACCTACTTGTGCTTCTGGTGCAACATGACCAACTACAAAACCATGTGAGCCACCTGAAAATCTACCATCAGTTATGAGAGCAACTTCTCCACCAAACCCTTTCCCGACGATTAAAGCGGTAACTGAAAGCATTTCTGGCATGCCTGGTCCGCCCTTCGGTCCGCAATACCGAATAACTAACACATCTCCTTTGCGGATCTGGTTTTGTAATATTGCCTCAGTAGCCGCTACCTCGCTATCATATACACGTGCAGGACCAGTGAAACGAGACTTTTTCATCCCTGACATTTTGGCAATTGCGCCTTCTGGAGCCAGATTGCCCTTTAGAACGACTAACGGCCCACTCGTCTTTAAGGGATTATTAAACGGGCGAATAATGTCTTGATTTTCAAGCAACGGTTCTGATGCTGCCAAATTTTCTGCTAAAGTTTTACCGGTAATCGTCATACAATCACCATGGAGAAGACCTTGCTCAAGAAGAAGCTTCATCACGCCGGGAACCCCACCAATATCACTTAGATCCTGCATGACATACTTTCCGCTTGGCTTAAGATCTGCAATGTGTGGCACTTTTACACGAATGCGTTCGAAATCATCATAGGTTAACTCTACTTGGACAGAGTGTGCAATCGCAATTAGGTGCAGGAAGGCATTGGTAGAGCCCCCCAATGCCATTACAAGTGTAATCGCATTCTCAAATGCTTTCTTTGTCATAATATCGCGCGGATAAATTCCCTTCTCAAGTAGTTCAAGTACTCGCTCACCTGCTTCTTCGCATTCCAATGCTTTTTGAGGTGATATCGCTGAGGTAGAGGATGAACCAGGAAGACTCATGCCTAATGCTTCTGCAGCAGATGCCATTGTGTTAGCTGTATACATTCCTCCGCAAGCTCCGGCCCCAGGGCAAGCGTTGCACTCAACCTTGTGAAGCTCCTCATCACTTATTTTACCATCATGATACAGCCCTACTGCTTCAAAAGCACTGACAATATCTACGTCTTTACCGTCTAACTTCCCTGGCTGAATTGTTCCGCCATATACATATACCGCAGGCAAATTCAGTCGGCCGATAGCCATTAAACACGCTGGTGTATTTTTATCGCATCCGCCTACAGCAACAAGCGCATCGAAACGCTCTGCGTTCGTAACAATCTCAATGGAGTCTGCTATAGCTTCACGGCTTGGTAGTGAGTACAACATCCCGTCATGCCCCATCGAAATTCCATCTGAAACCGTAATGGTGTTAAAAATCAGAGGAGCGCCGCCATGAAGCTGAATTCCCTTTTTCGCTGCAAGCGCTAAGGAATCAATATGCATGTTGCATGGGGTTACTTCACTCCACGTACTCGCCACGCCAATCATCGGCTTCTTGAAATCCTCGTCTTTAAAACCGACAGCCCTCAGCATAGCGCGATTAGGGACGCGATTAACTCCCTCACTTATAACTTTGCTCCGAATTCTTAAATCTTTATGACCAGACATACTCATTCATCCTTTCACTATTAGATTAGGGCATACAGTTCATGCATAGGTCTTATTAAGTTTTGTTTCATATGTGCTGAGGCTTTTTCAGTGTCTTTCTGCTCCAAAGCTAATATGATAGATCCGTGCTCTTCCACAGAGGTAAGTGTTCCTGTGACTGGTTGCTTAAGAAAGACATATTTAAACCTTCTTATATGAATTTGCAGTGATGTACTAAATGATGCGATGTACGCGTTATCCGATATATCTACAATTAAATTATGAAACTGCTCATCATGTTCCATAGCTTGGTAAGCCTGTCCACTCTGGATGGCTTGGGCGAATTGCTTATTTATTTCTTTCAAGACCTCGATCTGTTCCAGTGAAATGAGTTTTGCTGCATATTCAGCAGCCAAAGAATAGAGCGCAGCGAGCGTTGGGTACATCTTAAGAATATCTTCTTTTTCTATGCTCGTTACTCTCGTTTCTTTACCAGGAAACATCGAGACAAGTCCTTGCATTTCCAAAAGCTGAAAAGCCTCCCTGATTGGAGTTCTACTAACAGCCAAAGATTCCGCTAGTTCAGCATCAATTAATTTCTCGCCCGGTACGAGTGTACCCTCAATGATCCATCTTTGGATTTGAGTTAATGCTCGTTCTTTAGCTGATATTCGAGTTGGTGAAGAAAAATTGTGGGGTACTGGCATAAGCAATCTCCTCTTTAATATTGCATGTATATGCAATATATCGCATTCTAGAGCTCGATGCAATGAGTTTATAGAATAATTTATTGTCTTATTTTATAAAAGGAGCAGGAGCCGCGGCTCCTGCTCCTTTTTTTGAACTTAAGTACTGCGTTAGCTCAGCGTTCTTTTTTATATTTATTGAGATACCAATCTTCAATTAAATTGTATATGCCCTCAATTTTCTTGTTAAAACTATCTTTAAATTCTTCCTGAATGTTCCTTCCGTTGAATCCGTATTCATCATAACAATCAATCAATAAATCTCTTACATTCTCTAATTTATGGTCGAACAAGCACCGAATAAGCTTCTGTGTTACATTATCATGTTCATTTTCTGGAGCTCCCCCTCGGATTAAGCCAAGAGGGTCTAGTTTATTAATAATTACTCTTAGCTTCAGGAAATCCCTCACATACTCTTCGGATAATTTCTTTTTTAAATCCTTATCTATTTACCATCACCCTCCTAATAATTGTACTGTTGTTCTCCGTTAGCGCAACGGTGCTTATGATACGACAAAGTCATCGGCATAACGAACCAGAGTTCCCAGAGAGGGTATTGTTTCTCCATTGTGTTAACGTCTGAAGTAGGAAAGTACCCAGCCAATGCCGTTTCGATCCGTGATGCCAGCAAGAAGTCCGTTAAAAGGAGCCTCGAACACCTCGCTATCTATAGTCCCGTCAGCCGTCAGGTCTTCATACACTTGGCGAAATTCCTCTTCAGTCTCGAGCGTCAGGGTGACCTTTACATAGTCTCCTTTAAAAGAAGGCTGAGCTGCGGTGCTATCGGCGAAGTAAATCGTGCTGCTGCCTAAATTTAATTCCGCATTCAGCACCTTATCATCCTGTTTTCTAAAAATTTTAACTTCCCCGCCGAGCACAGACCGGTAATACTCGATTTCTTCCGTGCAATTGTCCACCACTACAAAGGGACTCGCAACTTTCATACATCATACCTCCTGATTTTCATGTACTGCTACTTGCATCACCAAGTGACGGTCTAGATGTTTATCCTATAAACGCACTTTTATAATCCCTGACAAAGCTTTCGAACGAAGTCGCCTTTTGTCCTGTTATTTCTTCGACCGTGCTGGACACCGATGCCGCTTTCCCGAGCTTGTTGAGATGATTCAATTCCATTATTGCATCCACAATAACTCCGGGCGTTCCTGCGTCCAGCATGGCTTGCCGGGCCATGTCGTCCGGTACATCGACATATCTAACAGGCTTGCCGATTACCGAAGAAAGGATATCTGCAATTTCGCTATAAGAAATAGCGGATGGACCGGACAGGTAATACGCCTTGTTTTCATGTCCTACCGTTGTTAAGACGTGGAATGCTACTTTCGCGATATCCCGCGCATCAACCAGGGCAATTCCTTGGTCCCCCATCGGCGCGTAAAATGTGCCATGATCTTTAATCGTCTGGGAATTAAAGTTGACAATGTTTTGCATGAACGAGTTTGGACGCAAGAAGGTGTGGGCAATGCCAGAACGCTCAATTTCTTTTTCAACTGCTCGGTGCCACTTTGTCAGTGTGACGGCTTCCAAGTCAGCATCTGCCCCAGAGAGTTTAACCAGATGCTTCACACCTGTATCTTTTGCAGCCTGAATGATGTTGCTCGATAACTCCACCATTTGCGGAACCACTGGTGTCACGAAGAATACTTTTTCGATTCCGTTCATGGCCGCCTTCAGTGCGGAAGGATCGCCAATGTCAGCTACAACCGTTTCTACCGCCATTGATTTCAATTCATCTGTACGAGTCGTAGAGCGTACGGTGGCACGAACCGGATGACCATGGTTGGCCAAAATCTTGACTAACTCTTTACCGACATTTCCTGTTGCACCAATAACTAAAGTGGTTGAATTCATTTCGTACCCTCTCCTTTTCAATTTTAGATGGCACTGCAGCTAGTTAATGTGCATATTAGTTGGGATGTCATCGCAACTATTTATACATCAAATTAGATGACATTGCAACTATTTTATTTGTCGTTGATTTTCGAACTTAGCTTGTCGGGTGACAAGAACATTGGCCGATTCAATTCCGCGTAAATCGCGGGCTTTCTCATAATCAGAACATGTTCTTGTCATTTGGTAATGTCAAGTATTGACCGGACATCGCCGTTTCACCCATTGCGAACCAATTCACTCATGTTGCCTATCACCTTTTTCAGCAAGCTCAGCATGAGGGCATATTCGTCTTCGTTGATACCGACAAGACTCTGGCTACTTACGCGATTCAATGCTTCTTTAACCTTTGGTATTACATCTCCGCCCGCTTCTGTCAAATAAAGCAAATGGTAACGATTATCCGCGGGATCGGGTTCCCTTCGTACGTAACCCTCGGCCTCGAGTTTGGCGATTGCTTTCGTGATCGTTGTTTTATCTAAGAGTAGTTCTTCGCTTAATGCTTTCTGTGTAATTGATTCTTTGTGCGCGATCGCCATGAGGATGAGATACTGCCCGCTTCCTATCCGATAAGGAGCAAGCTCGGATGATATAAGAATTTGCAGATAGCGATAAATAGCCGATATATACTTCCCATACGACTCGGTATTATCCATAGTGTACACCTCCTAAATTAAGATGGTATTGCAACCAGTGATTGTATTGTACCATGTCAGGCGAGGTGTCTCAATTGCGGCACCGTAGCGTCGACAACGCGTCTGTCAGCCTCAGAAGCTTGTCCAACCTTGGAGATCCAGTAGGATCAAAACACCAGCAATGAGCGTATCGAGGAAGTGATGCGCAATTGCCTGCTCCCAGAAAAGTCCCTTGGGCTCATATTCGTACTAAACTGCCCGTTAGTTTAACCTTCGTTTGTTGTGCCTTGTTCCAATTATTCTTTACGAGTTACACGAAACCCTTGATCGGGACCAAAGCCATTCGCATCGAACTTGCCTCGGAAGGATATCTCGTTGTTGCTGACGTTGCCAATCCAACCGCCGCCCTTCACTACCCGGAAGGAACCGCTTTGACTATCCAAATCTCCGTACCAGTCCCAGCACCATTCCCTTACGTTGCCAGACATATCGTAAATTCCTAACTCGTTTGGTTTCCGGGTACCGATCGATTTTGTTTTATTATTGTTGCTCTCTATGATAGGCCAGTTCCAGTCTCCAGATAAGTATTTGTCTCCGGCATTTTTCCAATACCATGCGACCTCGTCGGCATTATTGCTTCCGCTGTATGTGTACCCCTTGCTCGCCTGACCTCCGGCTGCAGCATATTCCCACTCCACTTCTGTAGGCAATCGGTAACCGTTAGCTCCCTCATTAATCGTTACTGTCCATTTTATATTATCGTTATCATTCTTATTATTCGGGTCTTTCTTTTCCTTGTCTATGTTGTAATACGGTTTTAAACCCTCTCGTATACTTCTTTGATTACAGTACTCCACAACGTCATACCAGCTCACCATTTCTACCGGCAAACTGTCGCCTACGAATACCGAGGGATTACTTCCCATGACTTCAACCCACTCTTTTTGGGTTATCTCATATTTACCGATATAAAAGTTCGATAGAGTCACGCTTTTTCCAGAGTGGTTGGACTTGTTATTCTGAAAAGTCCCACCTTCCACGTATACAAGGTTATCCTTTTTTTCAGGCTTATCTGGTGAACAAGCACTGATCACAACCATTGTTGCTATTAAAAAGAACATTAGTAGCTTTCTCATTGATATATCTCCTTTAAGCTGATAGGAAAAATGATAGGCCATAACGGCCTGCAACTCGCCTCCAGCAGCGTCGAAGGCCGTTCGCCTGGCAGGAAACGGCCTACAACGCATCCGCACTGACGGATAGACTGGAGGGGAACGGTCATCGGCCTGTCTACAATGCTTAGGGCTCGGTGAGTCCTCCATGATCGATTCATTTAAACCCTATCTATCAGACAGCTCCCAAAACCCGCTTATCCCGTGAGACAGTCCCAACCGCGCCTGTTCGTTGAACAGCTTGCAGTTGATTGGTTACCACACCGTTACGTTAGAGCTCCCGCTACTCTGATACCCCTCTGTCGCCAACACCTGGTAAGACCAGTTGCTCCCCAGATTCATTCCTTTGCTCGCCCATGCGTTCACATGGTTGCTGAAAGTGATCGTGGAGTTGCCCCCGGTCGCTCTCTTCGACTGTCGAACACTCCAGTACTGAGCAAACGTTTGTGTGCCGTCAATGGAAGGTGCGTTGTATCGCATTGTTGTGTAGATGTCATATGTGCCCCCATCACTGGTCACTGTACCTTTATACGTTCCGGTAGGTCGATAAGTCCCCCAGCTATCAACGACGTAATATTCGATGAGTGCGTTTCTCGTCCACCCGTAGAGAGTCAAATACCCATTGCCAGACGGCGCCCAGACGCCAGCATTGTAGTTAATCGTCCTGTTTGGTGATCCGGTAGTCCAGCCTTTGCCGACAACAAAATTCCCGGTATTTTGCCATGTCACGCTGTAATTACCGCCTGATCCATTAACAGCATTGACCGTCCCGCCGCCATCGGTCCAATTTTGCCAATAATCTGTCGCTGCACTTGAGGTTGTTGCAAACAACCCAAAACTCATGGAAGCTGCAAGAACTACTGTCATCATTTTCTTACTAAACTTAAACATACTTTACCTCCTAAAATTTTTGTGTTTGTCCCATACACCTGCTTGTTGGTTGATTCTCTTTGCAGCACATCACTTATCCGTGCCATATCCCGTTTTTTTACTTTTACCTCCTTTCTGAGTAAATTATAGAATGATAACGCTTACATAAAAACCTAGCAAATTAAAGCTTTAACTCTATTATGTTTAGCTTTCTTTGAATTTTATAGAACCCGTTGAAGGGTAATCGGGTTTCGTAACGTTGGAAGAAGGTGCATATTAAAAAAGAACAAAATTCTGTCGACGGTAAGTACCACAACACAGTTATGATGGGACGACTTAATGAATAATTCAAGCAAAAAACCTCCTGTGAATCATCACGGGAGCTTTTTTGCTGTGCATGTTATGCCTTTTTACCTGTAACGTTTAGGATTATCTGTCTGATCAAGAATAAAGTCGATACTCACCTTGTGGAAATCCGCCAATTTGATCGAGACCACACTTGGGACATCCAGATTCCCATTTTCATATCGGGAATACGTAAGAAGTCAGCCACGGTCTATTTCTTTATCTATTTAAAATGAACTAAAAAATAAACCAAGTTGAACAAGAACGGAGTGGGCGGAATGGTGCTGTACAAGCGATAGCGTTCGCCTTTGTGCCCGGATTTCAACCTTCTTAGCTTAATTAAGAAATCCGGGCGCAACAGCGATGGGAAGCACCATCCGACCGCATAGTGGCGCCTCATGTACATTTTTAACTCAGCTTATAAAAAACTTTATGCAAATAACGCATAAATATCAGTATGCCTCCATCGCATGCTGTAAACTGTGCTTGGGTGATGACAGTGCATAAGGAAATTCTCGATTCAAGTGAGGACAAACACTTTGATGGAGACAGAAAATTTAGATAGAGAGCAAGGGCAGGCATTTATAGATACATCGGGGTTCGAACAGATCATACAAACGGACACTGTGAAACCGAGAAATTTATGACCATTTCGAGGGGGTTTAAAAGATATTTGAACATTTGTAGAACGTACTCACATCAACTAATTAAGGATAACATTAGGTGATTATGGTATTGAAACACATAGTTTCTCACGCATATACGATAAGAAAATGGGGGAATTATGTCCTTTCTTTCTTCTTCTTCGGTTTCGTCAGTTGAAAGCTATGTTTCACCATATCAAAAAGATCATCCTCTTGCATATTACCATCTAAAATAACTGTATTCCAATGCACTTTATTCATATGATATCCCGGCTTAACTTCTTCAAATATGCTGCGCAGGAAATCGGCTCGGCTCGGCTCACATTTGAGGTTGATGCAAAGGTGGCCATCATGCTTGTAAATCATCGCAAATATTTTTTTATTATCCTTATGACGTATTACAGTCCATTTTTCATCAAAGGGGTAGTCTTTATAAACGTCGGGATAAGTGAGACAATAATTAATTATTTCCTCTTTAGTCATCTAACTTCCTCCATAAATCTATTTTCAAGAGTAACCTTTAGCGCTCAAAGCGCATCGTAAGTGGAATCAAACATTTAGTTTACCATCAGCAGGTAGTCCTCACCTTAAAACCATTATAAAGAACAGGTGTTCCCTAATCAACTTAATATTAGGAGGCTCTCTTCTGTGGATTCTATATTTACTGTCCGAATACACCTTATTTATTAACTAAAACGGACAATTCACCTTCAAATACTTTCTCATCCTTGTTATTGAAAGTCGTCAGCATAACAGTAACTATTCCTGTTTCATTTAGTTTCTCTCTAAGTGCAGTTACCTCCACAATTGTATGTAATTCATCTCCCGGATACACGGGTTTTATAAATCTAATATTGTTCATAGCAGTTCCAGCAATGACATCATCACCATAACTACCCGTTTCAACCCAAAGCTTAAATGAAACTGCTAGCGTTTGAATTCCTGAGGCTATGATTCCATTAAATCTTCCCTGCGTTGCTTTATCTTCATCCAAATGCATATATTGTGGGTCAAACTCCGTTGCAAATCTGGTAATATCCTCTTTTGTTAATGTTAAAGACTTGGTTCTAAATAGTTGTCCGATATAAAATTCATGGTACCGCATTAATGTACCTCTCCTCTTGGTCAAATGATCTGCTTTTTTAAAGCATATCATTTATTAAGTTAATCTGCCTGTTCATATAATGAATAATTCCAGCAATAAAGCTCCTGTGAATCATCACGGGAGCTTTACTTTGCATGTTATGCCTTTTTACCTGTAACGTTTAGGATTATCTGTCTGATCAAGAATAAAGTCGATACTCACCTTGTGGAAATCCGCCAATTTGATCAAAACAACGCTTGGAACGTCCAGGTTCCCATTTTCATATCGGGAATAGGTTGTTTGTGAGATTTGTAAGAAGTCGGCCATACTTTGTTGTGTTAAGTCTTTGTCCTCACGTAAACTACGAATTCTCTTATACACTGCTCATCACCCAAACAAAGTTTACAACATGCGAAAACTGCATATTGATTTTTATGCGTTTTTCGCATAAAATTATTTATTTGTCTTTAACTTATATAAACAAATCAGTTTCCATAGGGAAGCGTGATGAAAAAGATATGTAATATGGTAAATGGCATCCCAAATACCCGTTGGCGAACGTTGTTGCGGAGTGCAGGAAGATTGATTCACCCAATAAATCAATTCATATGCAAAAACTCTCAATTGGAACAGACAGATTCTCCTAAATTCATTTTATTAAAGTTAAATATTTTCCAACAAAGTGTATAACAAATATTGAAATAAAGCTCCTGCGGTCATCAAAGAGCTTTATTTTGCATACTATTCTTTTTACCTGTACAACGTTCAGAGTTATCTGTCTGACCTAGAATAAAGTCGATACTCACCTCGTGGAAATCTGCTAATTTGATTAAGACAACACTTGGAACGTCCAAACCCCCATTTTCATATCGAGAGTAGGTCGTTTGTGAGATATTTAAGAAGTCGGCCATGCTCTGTTGTGTTAAGTCTTTATCCTCACGTAAATCGCGAATTCTCTTATACATTGCTCATCACCCAAGTAAAGTTTACGATATGCGAAAACTGCATATTGATTTTTATGCGTTTTTCGCATAAAATTTATTTAAAGAGTACAACAAGTAGAATAAGAACGAAGTGGGCGGAATGGTGCTGTACAAGCGATAGCGTTCGCCTTTGTGTCCGGATTTCAACCTTCTTAGCTTGATTAAGAAATCTGGACACAACAGCGATGGGAAGCACCATCCGACCGCGGAGTGGCGCCGTATGTACATCTTTAGCTCAACTTATATAAATAATCAGTATTCATAGGGGGCTTGATGAAAATGATTTTGGAGGATCTGTATTATGGGAATTGGCGTCCCAGTGAACAAATAAAGTCAACCGACCCTGAGTCTCAAAAAGTGAATCAAAAAATTAGCGAATATATGGAGATGCTGAAAAATAAATTACCAGCAGTCGATTTTGAGCAAATTGAAGTCATGTTTGATTTATTAAGCGAGTCAACTTCCTTGCACTCCGCAGCAGCGTTCATCCACGGGTACCGAACGGGGGCAATGACGATGATTGAGGTATTTAGCGGGGAAAAAGAATGGATTGCTGGTAATAAACCATAAGAAAGATGTTGGAGAAATTTAACTAATGACTTAAAATAAAAGCACTTCAACTCGGCGGAAATAATCTTTTGCCTTGAAGTGCTTTGCTTTGTACGAATCCTTCTACTTCGTACCGCTCGGTATTGGGCCAGTTGTTCCTTGGACACGGTGGGCTCAGCTTAACGACCTGATACGTTCCTAACTGGTTGTTGGCTTCATTTTTATTAGTCATCAGCTTCTGAATCGGAGCTTTAAGTCCTGTTTGCAACACGTCCCCAACCGATTTTGTCTGAACCGGATTCCTTCACTTTGGCTAGAACGGACGGAGCGGTAACGATTTCCAAACTCTTAATATGCTCATGCAAGCATTAGAGTCCACAACTTTCGGCTACTCCAGCTTGCATTCGAAGCTTTTTTAAAGTTGCTATATGCTCTACATGCTCTGCGACTACAAAAAAGGGAGATGGCGCTTGCCATCTCCCTTGCTTTTATTCTTACCTCATACTTCCTGCTTAAAAACATGTTGCGGCACAGGTGGTCGGTTAGCGGAGCGGGCAGAATTGTTCTGAAGAAGCGTGAGCGTTCGCCTTTATCCCCGGATTTCCCCCTTTAATTCCTATTCCAATAAAAAAAAATCCGGGGATAACAGCGATCGGAAGAACAATCTGCACGCGTAGCGCCTCCCCTGAAAACAACTATGTTTTTAAGCTTCCACCCGATTCAAAAACACCTTCGTCCGCTCTAGCTGCGGATTGCCGAAAATCTGCTCTGGCGTACCAGACTCTGCAATCTCTCCATTATCCATAAAGATGACACGATCCGCCACATCTCTCGCAAAGTTCATTTCGTGGGTCACGATGACCATCGTCATATGCTCCTCAGCCAGCTTTTTAATGACTCGCAGTACCTCGCCCGTCAGTTCGGGATCTAGGGCCGAGGTCGGCTCGTCGAACAGTAAAATGTCAGGGTTCATCATCATTGCCCGGGCAATCGCCACGCGCTGCTTCTGTCCACCCGACAGGCGGGATGGATACGCATCCGCTTTATCCGCCAAGCCGACTTTAGCCAGCAGCTCAGCGCTTTGGCGGCGCAGCTCGGCCTTGCTCGTTTTTTTCACCAGCTTTGGAGCCAGCTCCAGATTATCCTGCACCGTCAAGTGAGGGAACAGATTAAAATGCTGGAATACCATGCCCATCCCCGTGGTAATGCCTTTAATGTCGCCTGCCGGGGCGTACTGACCATTTTCCACCAATGCTTTATCATGAATGCGGATCGTCCCGCCCGTCACATCTTCCAGATGAACCAGACTGCGAAGCATGGTGCTTTTCCCCGAGCCAGAAGGACCGATGACCGCAACGACCTCACCCGCCTTGACGTTAAAGCTCACCCTTTTCAGAACGTCGAGCTTACCGAACGATTTTTTCAAATCGATTACTTCTATTGCGTTAGTGTTCATATCCCGACATTCCTTTTACTCGAATTTAAAACGTTTTTCCAGCGCTCTAAAGAATAGCGTCAGCACCAAAGCCAACAACAAATAGATTATAGCCGCTACAAAATAAGGCACGATCGTAAAATCACGGTTCACAGCCGTATTGGCAAAATGTAGTAATTCCGGTACAGCTACCGCGTATAGAAGAGCCGTATCCTTGACCAGTGTTGTCGCCTCATTCGTGACCGCAGGCAAAGCAATCCGTACCATTTGCGGCACAATGACTCTAATCAGCGTCTGTGACTTGCTCAGGCCCAGCACTTGTGAAGCTTCGTATTGTCCCTTATCAATCGACAACATCCCGCCTCTGAAAATTTCAGCAAAATAAGCCGCATAATTCAGCACAAACGCCAGCAACGCAGCCGTTGTCCGGTCCAGAACCAGATACTCCCCGATCACAGGCAACATCGGCAGACCAAAGCAAAAGAACAGCAGTTGCAGCAAAAGCGGTGTGCCCCGTATGACATAAATGTACGTATGCATCAGCCAGGCAATAGGCTTAATCCGGCTTTTCGCCAGCAACGTAACGATAAACCCCAGTGGAATGGACAAGATGAGCGTGATAAAAAATAAAATAACCGTCATCTGCGCCCCTTCGAGCATAGGCTTCATAATTCGTAAAATATAATCCATACTCATAACCTTCGACTCCTAAACCCTTAGTTCAATACGCTACGTATTAATTCAAAACTTTATCTTCACCAAACCACTTTTTCGAAATTTCAGCAGCTTTGCCATTCTTGTGCAGCTCATCCAAAGCAGATTGCAATTGCGTCAGCAGCTCTTCGTTACCTTTTTTCACGCCGATGCCGTACTCCTCAGGGGCCAGCGATTCACCAAGCAGCTTATACGTTCCTGACTCTTTGGACATATAGTATTTGGCAACCACTTCATCAATGACAACTGCATCCAGACGTCCGGTTTTCAGGTCTGTCAAAGCGAGCACATTATCGGGATACTCAGACACCTTCACCTTGCTTTTGATCGGATTCGCATCCAGTGCATCGGCTGCCGAGGACAATGTTTGAAGACCCACGTTTTTGCCCGCCAGATCGTCCAGCTTCGTGAGATTGGATTTGACCGGAATCGCGATTACTTGACTATTTTTCAGATATGGCTTCGTAAACAGCACCTTTTCCTTGCGCTCATCCGTAATCGTATATCCGTTCCAAATCAGATCAATACGGCCGCTATTCAGCTCGGATTCTTTGGCAGACCAGTCAATGGGCTGAAATTCCACTTGCTTGCCCATCTGCTCCGCAGCCGCCTTGGCGTAATCAATATCAAATCCTGTCAGCTCGTTATTTTCATCTCTAAAACCCATCGGTGCAAATTTATCATCAATTCCGATAATCAGCTTGCTGTTATCCTTACCGCCGGAACATCCGGCCAAAACGATCATAATCAATCCAATCATCATTGTGAACATGGCTGTTTTTTTCATTTTATTCCCTCCAGCAATGGTAACCTCCCTATCCAAAGGACAGGCGGCAAACGCTTTAGTTCGTTAACACGTTATCAGAGTATCATCATAACATACCGCAAGATACTCGTCGAGAGGAAGGAGTGGATTCTTAGCCTTATAATAATGGAAAACCTGTGACAAAAATTTGACCAATGTTCTATAATGTAAAACCTTACCTTGACACGTTGTCAAAACCGTTTTATCATTTCCTAGTATTCTTATATACTTTTATTTATTTCATAAATTTAGCAGCAATAGTATGTAAATCAGTTTGATAGACAGGAGAAATAAAGCCCCATGTACATTTTAAAACGTCTTTTTACGATGCTCGTTACATTGTGGATTATCGTCACTTTAACGTTTATCATCATGCACATCATACCGGGTGATCCGTTCTCGAACGATTCCAAAACCATTCCGGAAGCAGTGCTGCAAAACATGCGTGCCAGATACAATCTGGACAAGCCGCTTGCCGTGCAGTATGTGTTGTATCTGAAAAATTTGCTGGTACTGGATATGGGCCCATCTATTCAATCGAAAACGACGGACGTGAACATGCTCATTGCCAGGGGGGTTCCACCTTCCGCATTGCTCGGCATTCAATCCATCGTTGTTGCAATTATTGCGGGTATTGCGCTCGGAACGCTGGCAGCTTTACATCATAATCGACCATTGGATTATATTTCGATGTTTATTGCCATTGTCGGTATTTCCGTGCCCAGCTTCATTTTGGCACCGCTTTTAATCAAATATGTCGCCGTCAAATGGCATCTGCTCCCGGTCGCCTCATGGGGAACCTGGCAGCATACGGTGCTTCCATCGCTGGCTCTCGCCGTTTCCCCTCTCGCCGTCATTGCCCGCTTCATGCGGACAAGCATGCTGGAAGTGATGCATCAGGAGTACATACGCACCGCCAAAGCGAAAGGGCTATCCTCTTGGGCCGTAGTCATCCGTCATGGATTACGCAACGCGTTGATTCCCGTGCTGTCCTTCATCGGACCCCTGTTCGCTTCCGTCATTACAGGTACCTTTGTTGTGGAAAAGATATTCGCCATTCCCGGCATCGGTAAATACTTTGTAGACAGTATATTTAACCGGGATTATCCGGTCATTATGGGCACAACCATTTTCTACAGTGCCATTCTGGTCGTTACCTTATTTTTAATTGATATTTCCTATCGTCTTGTCGATCCGCGAATCAAATTAGTCAGCAAAGGAGATTAACATGAAAGCAGCACCCACTGTCGAAAGGGACAGCCTGTTCAGTCCCGTTGACCGCAGCCAGCTACCCGCCCCCACATTGTCCAGACCCAAAGAATCACTATGGCGGGCTCGGCTTCGCAGACTTTTTAACAACAAGCTCTCTCTTCTGGGGCTTTCCTTACTTATCATTATTATCGCGCTGGCGATTGCCGGACCTTCCATGGTTCCTTATGCCCCCAGTGACCAATCCCTATTAAAGACGAACCTTCCTCCTTCGGGAGAGCATTGGTTTGGTACGGATGATCTGGGAAGAGACGTATGGGCACGAACCTGGGCCGGGGCGAGAATCTCGCTGATGATCGGGTTTGCCGCTGCCGCCATTGATTTGGTGCTTGGCATTCTCGTCGGCTGTATAGCCGGATATTGTGCGGGGCGCGGCAAAACGGGCGACCGGATTGACAGCATCCTGATGCGTATCATTGAGATTTTGTACAGCATCCCTTATTTGCTGGTCATCATTTTGTTGCTGGTCATTATGAAGCCGGGACTGCTCACGATGATTATTGCCCTATCCATCACCGGATGGGTGGGTATGGCCCGTGTCGTTCGGGGGCAAATTTTACAGCTCAAGCAGCAGGAATATGTGTTAGCCGCCCGTAGTTTGGGGACCTCCCATTCGCGCATTATTTTCAAGCATTTGCTGCCGAATGCAGCGGCGATCATTATCGTGAATCTGACGTTCACCATCCCCTCGGCTATTTTTGCTGAATCGTTCCTGAGCTTTCTCGGTCTGGGGATTCAATCTCCTTCCGCCAGTTGGGGGACGATGGCTAACGATTCACTCGGGGTCATTTTAAGCGGACAATGGTGGCGCCTGTTCTTCCCCGGACTGATGATCTCGCTCACCATGCTGGCGTTCAACACGCTCGGAGACGGGCTTCAGGATGCGCTTGATCCGCGTTCACAGCATTAATAACAGGGATTTACAAATGGAAAAAGGAGGGGTGTCTACCATGATCCGCAATTTCTCGCCCAACAGCAGAACCAACGGCAGCTCCTTTATGGAGCTCCGCACACGCGGCATACCTGCCGGAAAGGAGGTTGAATAAACCCCGTTACGGTGCACTTATCTTTTGAAATAACATTTAGCATAAATGGAGGAATTATACGATGAAAAAAATGCATTGGATGACTGTCATTTTACTTTTGGCAGTAACGGCTTTGGCCGGATGCTCTGGCAATACAGACAAAACAGCAAGCAATGATCCAGCCGCTGCGCCGCAAGCAGATATTCCGCAAGAAATCACCACCAATCTGGCAGGTGGCGAGCCGTATACACTGGACCCTGCTTTTGCATCGGATACAACGTCCTACTTTGTTATTGATAACCTGTACGAAGGACTGTATACATACGACAAAGCCGGTAAAATCGTTGAGGGCGCTGCCAGCAAAATAGACGTAACTCCTGACGGCAAAACATACACCTTCACCATCCGCGACGGCGCGAAATGGTCGAATGGCGATCCGCTTACTGCAAAGGATTTTGAATACTCCTGGAAACGGGTCCTGAATCCGAAAACGGCTGCCTACGATCCTTCTGCTCTGTACTACATCAAGGGAGCCGAAGCCTACAACACAGGCAAAGGTAAAGTAGAAGACGTGGGTGTTACAGCCAAGGATGATAAAACCCTTGTAGTTGAGCTGAAATCACCGCTGAGCTTCTTCCCAACGATCGCAGTGGGTCATGCGTATCTGCCCGTAAACCAATCCGTGGTTGAGAAAAGCGACAAATGGGCGGCAGAAGCCAACACCATTGTCGGCAACGGTGCGTATGTAGCCAAGGAATGGAAGCATAATGAGCAAATTACACTGACAAAAAACGATCAATATTGGAACAAGGATGCCATTACGATGGCAACCATTAACTTTAAAATGGTTCAAGACTCCACAACCTATTATCAAATGTACAAAACAGGCGATCTGGACCTGATTTTGGGTCTTCCGGTCGATACACTGGATCAGGAAAAGAGCAACAAGGAATTTTTGTCGCATCCATCTTTCAGTGTGTACACGTATTCTTTTAACGTAAAACAAAAGCCTTTTGACAATAAAAAAATCAGACAGGCTATTGCTTACGCGATTGACCGTGAAACCCTGGCGACCAACGTAACCAAAGGTGGCGAAACTCCGGCTTACGGATACGTACCATACGGAACAACAACACCATCCGGTAAGGATTTCCGTGACGAAGCGCCAAAGAAATACTATGAATTCGACGCTGCCAAAGCGAAACAATTGCTGGCTGAAGGTCTGAAAGAAGAAGGTCTGACCAAGCTGCCACCGATCACCTTCAAGTACAACACTTCGGACAAACATAAAAAAGTAGCCGAAGCGATCCAGGAAATGCTGAAAACGAACCTGGGTGTTGAAGTGACGCTGGAAAATCAAGAATGGAAAACATACATTGATACCTTTAAACAAAAGAATTTCCAAATCGCCCGTATGGGCTGGGAAGGAAACTTCCTTGATCCACTCGGCGTATTGGGACACTATACTTCCAAAAACTCGAACAATTTTACCAACTGGAGCAATCCAGAGTATGACAAGCTGATCGAATCTTCAACCTTCGAGCTTGATCCGGCCAAACGCTTCGAGCAGCTTCATCAGGCTGAAGACGTATTGATGGAGGATCTGCCAATTATCCCGATCCAGTTCTCTGCGGATACGGCATTGATCAGTCCTAAAGTTCAAGGCATCGTATTTGATGCCCGTTCGAACCCGGATCTTCGTTTTGCTAAACGGGTCGAAAAATAATGTTTTTACGCTTCGGGATAACGGCCCTGATCGTCGGCGCCTTTGGTTATCTGTATGCCTCACCTCATCTGTTGGATGGCCGTGAAAATGTGGCAACAGCGAATCTGCTATTCCTGTTAGGCTTGCTGGGCTTGGTGATCGGCGCAATCTTCCACGTCCTGCAAAGCGGGTTTCTCACCCTCTTCCTGCGGGGATTCGCCGACATCAGACATCTGTTCATCCGACAATCCAAGGCATTACAGGAGGAAAACGAACGATTGCGTTCGGATGAATCTCTAACTGCCTGGAAAACGTCTGTGTTCCGTCACCTCAAGGTGTACACCTCGGGGTGCGGTACGGGGCTTGTGCTTTGTTCGATCGTTTTAATAGGGATAGGTTAGACGTATGACAAGCTTTCTTGGGGTTGGTAGGCGCTGCGCGTGCAGATTGTTCTTCCGATCGCTGTTATTCCCGGATTTCTTTTGAATAAGAGCCTGTAAAGGGTGAAATCCGGGAATAAAGGCGAACGCTTCGCTTCTTCAGAACAATTCTGCCCGCTCCGCTGGCAACCGCCATAGAGCTTCTATACGTTTTAGAGGGGTGTAGGGGGGAAAGAGGGGTAGGCCAAGTGGTTAAACTTGGCCTACCCTAGACAATACAAAAAAGAGAGTTCCGCGAAGTTTACTCGTGGGACTCTCTTTTTTTAATATCTATTCTTTTAAAAAAAGCTTTGTAGGATTCTCACATTACAAGGCTTAGTCCGTTCAATCTACCATCTGCGGCGTTCGTCGCCTTTCAGGGGAAAGTCGCTCAAATCTCCGAGTTGGTCATGCGCATCTTTGTAAATTCGGATCATGGCTTGTACCTTGTTAAAGTCGCTGTCTTCCGGGCCGAATCCTTCCATATACATTTTTTGAATAATGTTTTGGAAAAAATCCATACGTTCGCGGACGGAATCCTGCTCGATTTGCAGCACATCTTCAAAGCTGTGTTTCTCTGCAAATTCAGACAGCTCATCAAATTCCTGTTCCTGATATCGCTCTCCCCGGGTTTCAGGATTGAGATCAATAGAGGTGCGCAAGGCTGACAACAAAATATTTTCCCGTACCAGCATGACATGAAAATCTTTGTTCTTAAACAGGTCTGCCACGATCAGACGGCACATTTCCTTGTTTTGCAACAGAATTCCGTCAAAAGGATGCAGCGTCCATACACCGTAATTAAAAAACAAATTGAAATTAAAGCTGCTGCTCCCATACTGATACACAATGTTGATTTTCGATTCGTCGATGATTTCAAATGAAAATTCCAGCATGCATTCTCCTTTGGGATTCCAATATTTAACTCTATCCTATCAGAAAATGCATGATTTTCAATAAAAAAATTTATTTCACAGCATCATTTAATTCCACGATAGAATCTGCTTTTTCGTTACTGGCAGCTACAAGCAGATAGACAATCACACACCCCAAAATAAAGGACATCATACGCTCGTTCTCTCCTTTGTTATTTCACTTTTTAAGAGTTTATGCACGAGATTGCTATGTATGATTATCATGTCCTTTATTAGCTGCCCCCAAACCAAAAAAGACGCCTTTCAGGATCGCCCTGGCGTCTTTTCAATAGGTTAGGTCCATTATTCTGCATTTGTAAAATCAGTTCAGAAACGAGCTTAGTCCTTCGGAGGAATCTTTATCCTTCAAACTCTTCGGCTGTTCCTTCCCCTCTATACCCAGACGTTGGCTGAGGTTGGCGTTGATTGCCGTCATTTTGCTCGTATAATCATGGCAGCTTTCAATAATTTGACGGTTGGATTTTTCGGACAGATCCAAAGCAGATACCAAATCGCCAATCGCCTGATTCACAGCTTCCAGTGACATAGAAGGCTTGCTAAGTAGATCTGTCGTTCTCTCCGTCGTCGTTTTGAGAAGCTTGGCATTTTCCTTGAATTGATTCTCAATCGTACGATTCGTGGCATCCACGGCTGAAATGATTTTGTCCTGATCCGCTAGCGCCATCGCAATCATAGCCGATACAGTGATCAGATTCGATGTTTTATCAATGGCATTATTTACGGAATCAATCAGTTTATCATTATTATCATTAATGATATCCGTTGCTGCAATTGCCTGATTGTAGAGTAAAATCATTTCGGTCATCGACTGCGTACGAGTAACCACCTTGCGCAGTCCCCGTTCCAGATGAGGCTTCCGCGTTTCATTCTCCGGCTTGGCAATCTCAGTCTCGAACAGCTCCTTCAACCGATTGCCAAAGGCGATCTTCGTCTGCAAATTGTAGATTTCCTCAATGGAAGCCTTTTTCAACTGTCTCATACCGACGATGTTTTCTTCCAGATTGTCCTTACCGTCTCTCAAGGCAGTAATGATTTGCTCAATGTTTGTTTTGACCGACTGATATTTGTAAATGTAGTTCTTCAGCGGGCTTTTCCGCAGAAGCTTACCGAAAAAGCTCACATTTTTGCTCTGCTGGAGTGTTTCGCATTCATCCCGCAGCTTTAAGATCATGTTCGATACCTCGGCCCGGTCGCCGGACATAAGGTCATTCACTGGACGATCTAGCATTTTAAGAGTCTGTCCCGCACGCTCCTGCGTTTTAACCCCCAGCTTCCCGATGTCGTCCATTAAGGTATCCAGGCTCATGACATCGCTCTGTGACACCTTCTGAATAAGCTGTGAAGCCTCCTCGGTCACCTTTTGTTCGTCTTCTTTTTTCAATTCAGCCCATGGGGTCGCCATAACGCTAACCTCCTATCCTCAACAATAACTGTTATCCAAAGGCTAATAATTATTGTTGAGGGCAGCTATGCTGCTGATTTTTTATTTTCATAAAAATAGCCTACAATTCGGAACTGCTGTACCGCTGGTGAATCAGCTCAGCTTTGGTTTGTAATTCCATCAGATCCTTGTGCTCCACTGTGGATACAATCACCGATATTTTGCTATCCACATCCCGCAAACCGTTTAATAACGTTCTCCGATTGGTTCGCTTGGCATCACCGCTGAGCCGGAGAAATGGATTAATCAGTCCATTCAGATCCTTCAAAATCAATCTCCGAACGGTGTGGTTTACTTCGCTGTTATTTAATTCATGCAAAAGCGGAATCACCCGCTGTAAACGTGCGAACAGAGCCAATGCCTTCTCGACGATCTCGTTATCGAGCGCATCCTTTTGCCCCTCGGAGATTACCATATCCTCCAATACCTCCAGATACTCCATGACCTGAGCAAATTCGCTGCTCACCTGTTCTGATAAGCGTGGTTTCTCAATTACAGGCTCTGTTGGTGCCGAGGATTCCTTTTCAATCTTTTGTGTCTCAACAGCTTGTGCCTGCTCTACCGGTATAACAGAACCCGTCAGATTGGGTCGGGGATGGCGGATAGCCATAACGACGTTGTATCCCCCTAAACCAATGATCGGAATCGCCAAACACACAAACAATGGCAACCAAAAACTCAGCAAAAGCGCAATCAGATAGCTGGCCACGGCAATCGTGGTTCCCCACATTTTTGACGTCATAGCTTGTACCTCCTGACGTAAACCCTTACCATATTGTAGAAAATACACTCTACATGTGTCAATGTAAGGATTTACGTATGGTGATTGGCTGCTCGATATGACTGGCTAAAATGTCGTATTGCGGATAAAGCGGACCCACCTCGTGACCCAAAGCCGATTTCACCGCCAAATAAGGAAAATTAATGCCGGACAAGCATGACACATGTAGTCCACCAGACATCCGCGGATTGATTTCCAGCAGTTTGGGACGCTCGCCGTTATATTTTACCTGAATGTTATAATTATAGGGAATGTGATATGCATCAGCGACCTTATGCGCCACATCCAGCAGCTCGGTATGATGCTCCAGCAACCGTAATCGCCCTCCCGCCTTCCTGCGCGGAACTGCTGCCAGCAGCTTTCCGTTTCGGTCAGCCAGGCAATCAATACTGTATTCATAGCCCTCCAGCAGCTCCATCACCATCAGGTTGGGGAACGACTCTGTGGATGACAATACACGATATGCCTCTTCGAACGAGATATGGTTCAGTGCATGACCGAACAGCTCCTCCAGTGGATTACGCTCGTTGTCGATGATGCGAAAACCCATTCCGCCCTCTGCATTACATGGCTTGAAGCATACCTTATGCTCGCGTGCCGTTAACGTCTCATAAGCCTGTTTAAACTGCTCTGCATTGCTGGCAATGGCATAATCGGGAATCGTGACAATATCCTTTTGGCGAATGGATTCGTAAAATAAATCCTTTTCCATCAACTGCTCCAACAGTTCGGTATCCCGGCATACGATGACCTTCGTCCCAATTTCGTCGAACAGATGAAGATTCTTGCTAATATCGAGCATATTCCACCGTGGAATAAATACATCAATTCCGTGACGCTGGCAAAAATCCGCACAATAACGTGCATACTCCACGCCACTTGTGCGCGGCTCCACCTCAGACACATCACTGGCCTGTAGTGCCATATGCTGCGGGTCCGAGTGCGTCGCATAGATCTCGAACGGAATACCGTCCTCATTGTTACGAATAGCATTCATATAATGATACGCAACCGAAAACCAGCGGTTAAAATACACTTTGACCTTCTTCACAGAGCCTTGTCCCCTATCTCTCTTGAAATGAGCTGTACTTCATGGACATAAGCCACAATCTCGTCCGCAGCATATACACCCGACACATCCGTAAAACGGTAATTGACCTCCAGCTTATCCCGCAGCTGTTCCCGGTACAGCTCGCCATGACGTGGAGCAATCGCATAGTCGGCATAATCCAGTAGACAACGGTCCAGCAAAGAGTCGCCGGACGCTACAACAGGCCCTCCATCCGTGAGGTTACGGATATGCTCCACGGCTGCCTGCTTATTTACAGCCGCAGGCACCAGATACACCTTGCGCCCCTGAATGGATACCTCCCAGCCCATTTCACGCATAATTCGCGCTTTCTCCAGCACCTGCTCCAGCGGCATCCGATCCCGTTCAATAACGAATGCGTAAAATAACTCGTCGCAGAAACGCTCACTCCTAACCCAATCCTCATGCAATACCCGTCCGAATACATGACGTGCTTCTTCCACATTGGCACCTTCTCGGCGTACCTGCTCGTGAATGCGGCGATTCCACTCCCGATCCACCTCGCCTCCGACGATGATGTTACCGCCATTACTGGTCACGGCATATGCCGGAACCAGTTCGGTTTGAAACACCGAGATCCGTCCATACTGTGCCATCGTGCGGGTCGTCACAGGCATAAACATCACGTCTTGCGGCAGTGTCTTCAGCAATTGGAGGGCCTGTGCTGAAATAAACGCAGCCGTTGTCCCTTCAATCTGTTCAGCAGGCAGTAGCCCAGGCGACTCCAAAGGCACACCAAGTGAACGTTTGGAGTAAATCAGTGTCTGATCCAGATCGCTTGCGTAGATCATTCTTGTCCTCCCTTGAGGGGCTTGATGATCCCGCAGCAGGAATAGGTCAGCCCTTTAAATACCTCCACAGGCACTCCCCGGTCCTTTGCCAGCAGCACGATATGCCGGAGATTCGGGTTATCCTCACGGTCAATCAGGATTTTCCACGGCACCCTGCGCAGCAGCACACGGGTCGTCTCCCCCACGCCGGGCTTGACCAGATTAATATCCTGAATACCAAAAGCCTTTTGGATCGCCTCAATATCACGTAAGCCCTGCCATGTCACCGCAGGTGGATTCAATGTCATCTGTTCAGCATACGTAGCGGCGGTTTCAGCCACATGTTGAAAGTAACCGCAAACCGTATCCACAAATGTGTTGGACTGATCGACCGACCGCCAGGATTCGTAAAATTTGGCTCCATGGAAATCGTCCGGGCCTATCAGGTCGTCGCGCAATACCGTCCGGCTCATCAGACCCGATACGGTCGAATTCAGACAAGCGCTCGGGATCAAATAATCTTCCCGTGTACCGAAGGTATCCGAGCAGCTACCCGGATCGGCCAGTACCGCCAGATCATCATTCAGGCGTAATCCGTAATCCGCGTTCATCTCACGGCAAGCCTCGATCAGCACCTGCCGAATCGCCCCTTTTCCCGTCCAGCCATCGACAAACTGGAGCTCAATATCCAGCCCATGCTGCTGTAAAATATACAAAATAGCATTCCGGTCAATGCCTTTGCCGCGAATAATGGAAATGCTGTAATGCGGCAGGGAAACGCCGTACTTCCAGTCAATATACCGCTTGATCAAGATACCGATGGGTGTTCCTGCTCTGGCAAGCGAAACAATCACGGTGTTCAGGCCCCTTTTTCTCACAATCATTTCAGCCACAGAGGCTGCCGCTAATGCAACTTTTTCGGCCGATTGGGCAAGTGTTTCGTGAAACAGTGCAATATACTCCGCAGTAGGCTCATATTCCACCGGAAGCATTTCTGAATAATGGACTCCCGACTGAATCGCCCCTTCACGATCCTCCGTCCCTTTTTCCAACGTAACACGGCTCAAATCCTTCAATAAAAAGGTCACATCCGATGTAGGGTAGCTCCCCAACGGCTCGGGCGGATGGATGTTCTTCTGCTGTATTTGCTCAATGAGTGTCTGCTTCATATCCGCGCTCCTTTGCTCTCCTGCCCGGTTAACCGGTTAAAATAAACAACATGTACTTGATCGCAGCCAAGACGGGCCAAAGCATCCAGCATGGGCTTCATTCGCTGCGCATCCGACTCCCTTTCGATCAAAACAAAGATCTCGTCATACTGACCAGGGGCTACATTATAAATAAAATTGCGTACCGTCCCATCATCAGGCGAAGGATAAGGTACGCCACAAACTACGCCATACCCTTCCTCACGATAGGAATACACCGGACTGCGCGTCGTCGACTGATAATACACATTCGGGCCTAACTCCGCTGCGATTCGCATCGGAATGTACATAAATTCCCCCGTACCCATCACCAGCGTGCGCTGCCCTGAGCGAAGCTTCTTCAATCGTTCCGCAGTACGCGTAATTTCCGCATCCAACGCAGCATTATCGACGGATTGCAGGCCGAAACGACCTGTATATTTCAAATAAGGAGCCTTATTGGCGTATCCGTCCGTTGAAATGGAGCTGTGTACTACCCGTTCAAAACCAGACGCATCCTCTGCAAAACAGTGGTCAATTATTCCAGAAGCGTCTGTCGTACCCTCTGCTATGCTAGTAGCGGCATGTTCTGCGTGCCCGGCCCGTCCAGTGTATTCTGCGTAATCCAGCATCGGCACTCCCTGTACCTCAATCTTTCCTTTAAGCAAGCTTAAAGGCGTAATCGTAATGCCCAGCTCTGCCTCCAGTTCGATGAAAGCCTGCTCATCGCTGTCTGTCCGCCAATCCAGTAACGAAGCAATTACATATTGCTTTCTCGGAAAATGTGCCTGAATATCCCGAATGATATTAAGGGTCGTTTTGCCCGTCGTAATTTCATCATCTACCAATACGATGGGACCGTCTCCCGCAAATGCATGCTCATCCAGTGCATAGCAACGATGATCAACAGCGTGCGAATGCTCTTCTTCAAATCGAATGATCGGCTGAAGGCCCGGAATATCCTCGCGCGTCGTATGAATATACGAAGCACCGTCCGCAAACACCTGGTACATGGCGTGTCCCAGCGCCGTAGCCGTCTCCGCAAAGCCAACAAACTTGATCGGCTCCGCAAAAACCAAACGTTCGTCCATTAGCTTACGATAGGCTTCCTCGGCATAATCTGAGTCCAGAAGCCCCTTCACAGCCTCTCCGATCAGCTCGTCCATCTGTTGTTCCGTCTGGGGTACAAGCTCCTTGTACAGCAGTATCGCAAGTGCCGCTCCACTCAACAAAGAGGTGTATGGGTTTACCGGAATATGCTTGCCCAGCACCTTGCTGACAAACAAAAACGAACGCTTCTTGTTCACTCGCGCCGCCATCGCAAACAGCTTGTCCACAGGAAGGCGGAATGGATTATGTGTTTCGGTAATTTTAACGCTGAACTGCTCCAGGATAGGTAGCAGATGTGTTTTCGTGGTTGGGTAAGAGACTGACAAAATGTTGTTGTTCATGTAACACCCCGTATACTTTTGATCTGTTTATAATACGATGAGCCCAATTTAAATGGGGCTTAATTTCATTCATTTTGTTGGCATAGGTGCTTTTGAATACACCCAGACTACCATCATTACGCTCTACAATCGCGAGGGCATCCATATACTCTTCATGTGTGACCGAGTACATAGCCTGTACCGGCTTGATATGGGAAGGATGGATGATCGTTTTGCCGATGATGCCATTTTCCTTGTCCATCATGACCTCACGGATCAGTCCGTCCACCGCATCTGAAATGAAGTCCATCCGCAAATTGCGTCCTTGCTTACCAAATGCATCCTCAAAGGGCGACACTCTTAATTGAGGCTTAAATACACGTTCCCGATGGGAGAAATATTCCCACACTGGACCAGAAATGACATAATCCGAGTCTACGCGTCCAAACAGGTTAATAATATCAGCGATGCAATCCCGAATGACGGCAATTTCATAGATTGTAATATCCGGGCTACGTCTCAAGCCAAACAGGCTGGAAAAATCAGTTGCCCCAATTCGCACATTCAGCACATATTCCTGATACTCGTCCAAAATCTCTTTGATCGACAGCAGCTCATTCCAGCGGGTTTCCCGGTAAATGATGTTGGAGCTTTCGAGGATCGGTAATCCGTACAACACAGGGATGTTCTGTTCAGCCTTCCCCCGGTTATATCCGGCAATGAGTTCAAAATACGCCCGTCCATTATTTGAAGAAAACTTGGGCAAAACAAAGCCCGTCAGTAGCGACAGAGATTCTCCCAACCCGTTCAGTAGCCGTTCTAACTGTTCCACAGACCGGACACGTACAAACAGCAGCGGTAAACTCTGTTCACTCATCACGCCTGTCCGTACAAACGAAAATAGTTGAAGCAACTGCTGTGCCAGCGACTGTTCCGCCTGTCCGACCTGCTGATCTCCAATGGCATCCTCCAAATCCAGCATGACCGTCGTCAATCCTTCATGTTTTCCATTCTTGATCTCTTCCGCTACTTCCGAACGGGTCGCAGGCATGTACAAAGCCGCCCCTATCGCGTAAGCCAATATACTTTTGGGGGATCGGTTATTAAATTCTGACGGCGGCGTACAAAAGATCGCCTCTACTTCCTCAGAGGTCAAATCATTAAAATATTTCAGGGCCTTCTCCTCCTCTTGCTCTTTCTTGCCTGACTGAAGCCCTGTGCCTCGGGTATAAAAGAAATCCCCCCTTAAGTTCAGGAGGGATTTCGCTATACTTTGTACATTAAGCCTCTTCGTCGGCCTTTTTCTTTCTTTTCGCCGAGCTAATCACCATTGTGCCTACAAAGACGGCAATCAAAATGCCGAAGAACAAGAGTTGCGGCATATGAAAGCCAAAAGCAGCAGCCAGCATTTTACCCCCGATAATGGCGATCAGAATAAAGGCTGTCTGTTCCAGTTCCGGAAATTTATCAATGAGCTTGAGGAACACTTGAGCAACACCACGCATCATCAGAACGCCGAGAATACCACCTAGGAACAGAACCCATACTTTCTCGCTCACACCAAAAGCGGCAATGACACTGTCAATACTGAAGGCAATATCCATCAGCTCGACCATTAATACCGTTTTCCAGAAAGAAGTAGGTTTGTTTTTTACTTCTCCTTCCGCTTCGGACTTGAATAAGCCCTTGTAAGCAATAAAGAGAAGATAAGCCGCTCCCAGGACCTTAATCAGCGTGAACTTAATCAGGAACGTACCCAAGCCGATGGCCAGGAACCTGAATATATACGCACCCAAAATCCCGTAAAATAGGGCTCTCTTCTGTTGCTCCTTCGGTAAATGCTTAACCATAACCGCGAGAACCAAGGCGTTATCCGCTGACAAAAGACCTTCCAGCAAAATGAGAGTCCCAATAATCCCCCAACTCACTGGATCAGTAAGCGTCGCTACAACATCGCTCCATGAGAAGAAATGGCCGTAGTTCTCGCTGATATTTTTAAATAAATCATTCAACATGAAAAGAGTGCCTCCGATAATTCAGTTTATTTGCTACCCTGCGACCAGCGCATGCCCCAGTTATGTGCGCGATCCAACTCACGATGACCGCCATGGAACTGCACGAGTCTTTCAATGCTGAACGTTTCATCGTTCACGTTTTGGAGCATGGCAATCGCACACATTCCCTTGCGGTTGTCATGTTCGTTCAGGTGAACGACAATGTCCGGTCCGTCCTTCTGGTGCAACGTGACCACCCCGTCCGCCTGTGACCAGTTCGTGACCCCTTCATAGATGAAGGTAAACACCAAAATTCGCTTGATTTCAGAAATTTTAGCGCCGTTGATGCGGAGATTTTCCCCTGTTTTCACAGAACCAGTACGGTCGTCGCCGTCCAAAGCAATGTACGGGAAGCGATTCAGCGAGCCGAAAGCTTCACCCAGCGCCTGAACAACACCTTTATCCCCGTCCTTCATCTCATACAAGCAGCCCAGATCCAGATCGACACCCTTGGAGCCACGACTGAAAAAGCCCTTGCTCTGCTGCACCTGATTCCAGTTCAGATTGATCAGGAGTTCCCCTAATCCGCCCGAGCCTTTTTTCAGATTGATGGTGTCGCCCTTCTTCTTCAGCTCAATTTTGCGCAGATTCAGATTCACCGGTGTTGCAGATGGCTCTGGCTTCGGAGCAGGAGGTGCTGGTGGCGGTGTTGGTGCTGGCTGAGGGGTTGGAGACGGTGGTGTAGGCACTGGCGCCGGATTATTTTCCACTTCAATCCCAAAATTAACGCACAACGCATCCAATCCACCGGAAAAACCTGCGCCAATCGCGTTGAATTTCCATTCCCCGTTATGACGATACAGTTCACCAATGACAATGGCCGTTTCCACTGTAAATCCGCTGTCCAAATTAAACCGTAAAACCTCTCCGCTAACCGGATGAGCAAAACGAATGAATCCACCTTGAACCTGTCCAAAATTTTGCTGTTTCTGATCCGCATCATAAATCGTCAGCGTGAACGCAATCTTCTCAATATTGGCAGGAATCCGCGTTAGATCAAGAGCAAATTGCTTTTTGTCACCGGACTGTTGTCCGCCTGAATAAGTGATGAAGGGAGTGGTCGGATTGTTATAAAAAATTAAATCCTCATCGCCTGATACTTTTCCTCCAGGACCCAGCAAAAATGCCGAAGTATCCAGTTCCAGAGACGCTGGGGACTCCCAGCCAATCCCTACGTTGACATGGGTCAGACCCGGATTCGTTTTCGTTAAATCCGCCTTCTGTCCCTTTACTACGATAACAGCCATGATTGTGTCACCTTTCTGTCCGTTTGTCATGTGTCAGCGTACGCCCATTCAATCGCTTAAAAAGAAAGGGTAGCGCCCTATGGACACCACCCCAAGTGGATATTATTGAGCGTCCAAGCCATAGTTTTTAGCAAGCGCACCCAATCCACCAGCAAAGCCGCTACCGATCGCCTGGAATTTCCAGTCCGCATTCTGACGGTAAAACTCACAGAATACCACGGCCGTTTCGGTGGAGAAATCCTCTCCCAAATCGTAGCGCAGCACTTCACGATCCGTCGCTGCGTCTACCACACGTACGAAAGCATTGGACACTTGACCAAAGTTTTGCGCACGTGCCTCGTAATCATAAATGGTAACCGTGATCCCGATACGGTGGATGTTCGCAGGAATCTTCGAGAAATCAACGATGATTTGCTCGTCATCCCCATCGCCCTCACCTGTGCGGTTATCGCCTGTATGGGTCACAGATCCTGCTCCGCCTGTTGGATTGTTGTAAAATACAAAATCATCCGCAGCTTTGGCTTTGCCATCTTCATAAAGCAGGAACGCCGAAGCATCCAGGTCAAAGTCCGCGCCACCGCTGTATTTATTCGTATCCCAACCAAGACCTACGACAACACGTGTCAAGCCGGGATTGGTTTTGGTCAGATCAATACGTTGTCCTTTGGAAAGACTAATGGTCATACCGCATACCTGCTTTCTTTGTATGAATTTTAGTTACGCCAATCCGTAATCGCGAGTCAAACCTGCAAGACCATCCTTGTAACCACTACCGATGGCACTGAATTTCCACTCACCGCTGTTACGATACAATTCGCCTACAACGACGCCTGTTTCGATCGAGAAATCTTCTCCAAGGTCAAAGCGAATCAATTCTTCATTGTTTGCTTCATTTACGATACGAGCATAAGCACGGGACACTTGTCCAAAGTTTTGGCTGCGTTCTTGTGCTTCATAGATTGTAATCGTAAAAGCGATCTTTTCAACGTTAGCTGGCACGCTGCCCAAATCAATTTTAATTTGCTCGTCATCTCCGTCACCATCACCCGTACGGTTATCACCGGTATGAACAACAGAGCCGTTCTCATTTTGTGGGTTATTGAAAAAGACGAAGTTCTTATCCGATTCTACTTTACCTTCTGCATTAGCCAAAAATACGGATACGTCCAAGTCAAAATCCTTACCGCCGTCATATTTGTTCGTGTCCCAACCCAAACCAACCGTGATTTTGGACAAGCCTGGATTTGTTTTCGTCAAATCGATCTTTTGACCTTTGGATAAGTTAATTGCCATGATAAGAACCCCTTTTCCATAATTAAGTTTGGTATTTGTAAAATAAATTACATATAGCGCTGAGCCAGCACATTAATATGTGCGGCATTCGTACCTTCACCGATGGCAGCAAACTTCCATTCGTCGTTATGACGATAGAGTTCTCCACAAACCAATGCAGTCAGCCCTTCATAATTATCTGATAAATTAAACGTCACCAGTTCCTTGGAATTAGCACCATCCAGAATGCGGATATACGCTTTCTCGATCATGCCAAAATCCTGTTTCCGGTTTACGCAATCATATATATTTACAACAACAAGCACTTTGTGGACACTGGCAGGAATACGTGCCAAGTCAATCACAATTTGTTCATCATCACCGTCACCTTGTCCAGTCAAATTATCACCGGAATGTACGATAGAGCCGCATGGGCTTTTTTTATTGTGGAAGCATACTACGTTATCCGATTGAGTCAGTTTTCCGTTTGCGTCCAGTAAAATGGCAGAAGCGTCACAATCAATATTCGGTTGCTTCTTGATGCCAAAAAATCCTTTGGACTGCACCGGGTCCCATCCCAATCCGGCAATAACTTTGGTTAGACCTGCGTTTCCTTTGGTCAAATCAATTTTCTGGCCCTTAACCAGATTAATTACAGCCACTGATTAATACACCTCCCTTCCGTAAAATTTACAGACTAAATTCAGACGGATTCAAACCCAGCGCACCGCAAATTTCAGCGACAATTCGTTGTTCATCTGCATCAAAGTCACCGTCAGCAGCACCAATGGCACTACATACGCCAACGACGAGTCGGCCCACTTCAGGCTTGCCTTTCAATTTGCCAATCGCTTTCAGTGCTTCCTGTTTGCCGATTTCAGGCGAAAATTCAAAGTTCGCTACATAGTGATTGAAACGGCTAATGACCTCTCCCATATCAAACACTTTCAATTCCTCACTGAGATTTATGTATCCGGCCATTTTTGCTTTCTCGTCCGGACTAATGGTACCGTCAGCAAAGGCTACCAGCGCACAACCCGCAACAACAGCTTCCATGAAATCTTTATTCTTAAACTTCTTAACCTGGTCTCCAAGACCCTTTTTAGTTGTATTCAGCCAATTTTTAAATGTACTCATGTTGCCCTCCACAAAATCGTATTTGGGTGAAACGCATCCTAGTTAATTTCTTCCTTTACTATAACCTGAATTACGATCTTTTTCTACAATAATATACAAAAATACGGTAAATACGATCTATTTTTTATCGGTATCCTCTCTATCTTTAGCCCTATTTTCTGCTGAAAGGCCCTCTTCCATCATCTATCATTTGGTACCCCAATTGCAAGTCCGTAGATACCTCGCAGGTACGTTCATATGGATATGTGGCTAAATACAGCCCTATGCTGCCTTCAATAATAATCATTTGCCTTTGGATAACTATAATTATTTAAGACGGATTGACAGTTTGAGAGGAACAAGCTATTATTCTATCAAATTACAAGTATTTCGCTAGGAATAATATAAAATAGTATAGCCTATTTAGGAGGAAATTTCACATGACCGCACCTTTTGCTAACCTAAGACCATCCTCTTGGAAAATGATTCCCCTATCCACCGCCCTATTCATCGCTGCCTTTTCCAGCCCTATTGATTCCTATGCCGCACCCGCGGCAGCCCCGATCGTCCAACAAGTAAGCATCCCCGGTTCAAGCAATATTACTGATTCGGACAACCAGCTCACCTATCTAAAAGACCGTTTTAACATCCAATTATCCTCCACCCCGACAAAAGGGGAATATATCGTCGCTCTTGCCACCGTGCTGAACCTGAACAGCTCAAGTACAGCTTCTGAGGACAAAAACACCGCCTTCACAGGCCTAAACTCAAATGACCCGTTGTATGCCCAAGCGGCAGCACTGTATGCAGAAGGTATTCTGGATAACACTGACGTAAAACCGTCTGTTCCCCTGACACAAAACGACGCGATCCGTATAGCTGTAAAAGCCGCTGGATTGACTGAGTTGGCTGCTACATACTCTGAGGATAAGGCGCAGGCTGTGCTGACTAAATCGGGGATTCGTACATTGGCTGGAACTGTTGAGACCCGTCTGGCGGCCTCGCAGGATCTGGCAGTCGCTGTAGATACAGGACTGCTGCCGCAAAGCGTGCTGTCCTCCTTCCAGCCGGACGAGCAAGCCGATGCGTCATTCACCGCCGAGGTGCTAAGCCGTGTGCTGGCATTCCACGGCGAATACAAAAATACCGTCGGTCAAGTACAGGATGACGATATTTTTGCTAAAATCCATCAGGCCTACGATACACAGATACTCGTTCAATCCCCGGAGCTGCAAGCCCTGTTCGACGCAGGACTTCAGCAAAATCTGTTCACAGGCTACAATATCAAGGACAGCCGCTATGATGCCCATTTTGATCCGAAGCTGTCCCTTACTTACGGACACAGCGATCTCAAGCACGCGATCCAACTGATTGGGCTGCTTCGCAGCGAGGGGATTCAAGCCAAAGTACAGTTGGAGCCGAAAACTTCGGCTTTTGTATATTTGAAAGAATGGGGACAGCCTGTCCAGACCGAAGACTATAAAGTCGTACAAATCAACAACGGCAACTATATCGCCTACTCCAAGGAGTATGGCCTTGCCCTCGAATTTACGACGATCGGGCAGAAGAACCGTTTTGACACTATCATCAACCAATACGCCAAAAAGAACAGCAAAGACCAAGCTGGCCTGATCGCTCAGTCCTGGTGGCAGCCGCTCTATTACTCCCTGTCCTCCCCCGGCTCAGCCTACACAAAGATTGCGAACAACCGGGTCAACGCAGGACGCTATTACGCCCAGTCCTTTTCGCTGACGGACAAGGCTTCCTCCATTACCGATGGCTTACGTAAAATCAAGCCCGGTGTAGAGGTGGAAAGCTATCACTTCTGGGTGGATGCTCCCTTTTATCGTTATTTGAACGGGGAAGCTCAGTGACCACCTGTGGTCTATAATCTCTCTTGCAATCACGTTGTCTTAGGACATAATAAGATTTTTCTATACCCTCATTCTTCTTAAAGCTCTAATAAACGGAGTTGCTCGCAGGTCTTAACAATCTGTGAGCAACTCCGTTTTAGCCTTTTCAATCGCTTCGTCACGACTCTGCACTTGCATTTTTGCATATATGGTTGAAATATAGTTTCGAACGGTCCCTTCAGACAAATGAACCTTACCTGCAATGGCCTTATAACGAAGCCCTTCTGTTAAACAGTGAAGAATTTCGAGCTCACGATCTGTCAGTCCATAGGGATGCTTAACCGTTCCAGTCATTTGCTGAAACAGTGTACTTGCTACTTCCTGTGTTATCATCGTTCCTCCATGGTGCACTAGCCGTATCGTAGCTGCCAGCTCTCTCGGATCAATTGACTTTAGTACATAACCATCGGCACCCAAAGCAAGTGATTTCGTAGCATACGAAATGTCATCAAAGGTTGTAATCATAACAACACGGATATTCGGCCAACTTTCTTTAATTAACTTAGTCGCGGCAATGCCGTCCATCTCAGGCATATGCACATCCATTAGTACAACGTCTGGTGGATCGCTGGCACACCGATCTATAGCAACTTTCCCATCTTCCGCAGTTTGAACTCGGAAATCCGGTTCATTTTTGAGCAACAGACATAAACTGTCCCGGATCAGTAATTGATCATCCACCAATAATACCTTGATTTCTGGATTACAGGCATCTGTATCCTGAAGTTGAGGTATGGAGCAGGTCACGATCGTACCCTCATCCTCCCTTGAATGAAAGTATAGCTTGCCCTGAAGAGAAGAAAGCCGCTCTTTCATTCCCGAAAGCCCAAATCCGAACTTAATATCCTCGCTTCCTTTCCCATTATCCTGTACCTGTATAATGATCTGACTACGGTCATAGTGAAGAAGCACCTGAATAGAGTTGGCCTGTCCATGTCGGCTGGCATTAGTCAATAATTCCTGTAAACAGCGGTACAAGGTCAGTTTCGACTGCTTTATGACAGGGAACGGCTCCCCCATTGTTCTAAACACAACATGGATCGCAGTGTTTTTTTTGAATTCATTAATTATATTAAGCAAGGATATATCCAAAGAAGGCTCTTCCTCCATCGGGTCCATCTGGTGAACTTGCTTCCGGATATCTTCAAGCCCTGTTCGGCCAAGTTGAAGCACAGATTGCAATCTTTTAGTTCCCTCTTCAGAAGAGACATGGGGTCGTAACGTTTCCATACCTAAAATAATAGAAGTGAACGTATGACCAATCGAGTCATGAAGCTCGCGGGCCATCCGGTATCTTTCTTCCAATAATGTCATGTGTTCAACTTGAGTCGAATATTGCTCAAGTGTTTTGTACTGTTTTTTAATTAATTCAAGTTTTTGTTTGATTTTATCTATAGAACGAAATGCCTTTTGTAGTCCAAAACCAATACCGTATACAAAAGAAGCATCCATTAGATTTTGGAATACGTCCTCCAATGTCCAGTGAAATGCCCCTCTTCCTCCTAGGCAGAACATAAGCAACACAAGGGGGAATGTTATCGCATGTGATCGGCCACGGCTATAAAATGCAATGGTAAAAACAGCAGGCAGAAACAGCCGGATAAGCTCGTACTGATAAACAAGCAGCAGAGAAATCCCACCCACTATAAATACTTCAGTCAACATATACCATCGGTAATACCTTCGTGCAATAAACAAAGGTAATGAGTAGCAAATCAGAACAGAGATAAAGACAACAGAGAAAGGGAAAGACGGGTGGTCCTGATACGATAAAATAACAAAGCATATCAACCACAAGGTTCGAAATACTGCAACAATCCATTCTTGCCACGTCCAACGTATGTTACATTCAAACATGCAAAGTACCCCATTCTTCTATAATTAAGGTAATTTTTTCAATCTTTTCATCATCATAACAAGGTCATGACATTTTGTCACTAGGGAGTATGACTGCGCTTCTGATACTTTATAAATAATCAAAACTTAAGCGGGGGAGGAGAACGCGATTGTCACTGTTACAGATTCGCAATTTAAGCAAAAAGATTGGGAAGAGGACCATTGTAGAGGGATTGTCTTTTGATGTGAAAGCAGGAGAAATTATGGGGCTCGTTGGTCCGAATGGAGCAGGGAAAACGACCACTATTCGAATGATTGTTGGATTAAGTTCAAAATCAGGAGGACAGGTATTTATCCAAGGAAAAGATGTTGGTCGATCCTTTGAGAAAGCAATGAGGCATGTAGGGGTAATTGTGGAGAATCCGGACTTATACAAGTATTTGTCCGGTTATGACAATCTGATTCATTTTGCCAGAATGTCTCCAGACATTTCTTCGGAACGAATTCAGGAAGTGATTTCACTGGTTGGACTTGAGGACAGCATAGATAAGAAAGTAGGGACATATTCTCTCGGAATGAAACAACGACTTGGGCTGGCGGTGGTACTTATCCATAAACCTTCCTTACTTGTACTTGACGAGCCAACAAATGGACTAGACCCAGCAGGAATCAGAGAACTTCGAGAGCATCTAATTCATTTGTCTCAAAAGGAAGGGGTTGGTGTCCTTATTTCTAGCCATTTGATGGCTGAAATGGAGCTGATGTGTGATCAAGTAGCTATTTTAAATAAAGGAAAACTGATTGGTATTCATTCTGTCGCTGAAATGATGGGAAGTAAGCTCGCTCCAGTTCGATTCGAAGTTGACAGACCTGAGTTGGCTCTTCCAGTACTCCAATCTCTGTTGGCAGGTAAAGAAATTATTGCGGATCAACAAACTTTACAGGTCACCGTTACAAAAGATCAAATCCCAGAAATAACAAAAAAGCTCATGGACACGGGGGTGAACATATACAGTGTTGAGATCACGAAACAGACACTAGAAGAGAAATTCATTGAAATCACAGGGGGGATCGAAAAGTGATTCAGTTAATTCGCAATGAGAACATGAAGATTTATAAGCGTAAACGTACCTGGATTATCATCATACTGCTTATTTTGTATGTCATCATTCAAATGGCTAATTTAAAAAGCTCCGGAGTCACCGATTATAATGAAGGTTGGAAAACACTTTTACAGCACGAAAATTCCAAGCTGACAAGAGATGCAGCAAAGTCAGATGCATTACCTATTGAGAAAAAAATGGCAGCAGAAAAAGTTCTTATGAACCAGTATTACTTGGATCACAATCTTCCCCCTCAATTAAGTCCCTGGAGCTTTACGGTTAATCAAGCCAGAAACTTAATTGTAGGTATTTCTATGTTAGCCCTTATTGTGGCGGCAGACATTGTAGCCTCGGAATTTTCTGCGGGTACGATTAAATTTTTATTGACCCGTTCAGCAACACGCACAAAAATTTATTTTGCCAAATACATTTCCACTTTATTATTCGGGCTATTTTTGGTTCTCCTCACATTTCTGGCTGCCGTATTTTTCGGTGGGTTAATGTTTGGTTTTAATGGTATTGGTGATTCCTACTTGTTCGTTAAGGATCAAACCATTCAGCAAGCAAATATGATTCAAGCGCTATTGGGTGGATTTTTGCTAAATATCCCCTTTATGGTACTCGTGTTGACATTTGCATTCATGATTTCCGCTGCATTCCGCAGTGTAACGTTTTCTATTGTTTTCTCCATGCTAACAGCTATTGCAGGATTCGTCTTAAGTATTACAATGAATGGATGGTCCTGGACAAAATACTTTGTTTTTTCCAACACAGATCTAAATTCTTATTTTTTCGGAACAGCACCAGTGGAGGGAATGACCTTGGGCTTCTCCCTCTTCATCCTTCTCCTTCATCTTGTCGCTATGCATCTCATTTCATATCCTATTTTTACAAAACGAGATGTAACCTAAATCTATAATTATTATATTGAAATGGAGTGAATGTAATGAAATGGATTACTACTTTAATGATTTTTTCAATGTTACTGTTAACTGTAGCTTGTTCTTCGAAACCAGCAACATCTTCAAACAAGGAACTTGAATTATCTGCAGCGAATATTTCCAGTTTGGTTTTAGATAATAGTAACGGAAAAATAGAGGTTATTGGGAAAAAGAATATAGACAAAATACAAGCTAGTGTCATTGCTACTGGTAACAATATGGATAAACTAAAACTGAGTCTGGAAGGAAAGGACGGAGTAGCTACACTTAATGCATTCTTTGAAGGACAGTTTATGTCAACGGGTGCCCAAAACGTAGATATCAAGCTAACAATTCCGGAACAGATCAAATTAGAAATTAAACACCCACACAGAGATGGTGATATTCAAGTAAACCATTTAGCCTCGGATGTAAGCATAGACAATGTTAATGGTAATATTACACTTCAAGAAATCGGAGGAGCGATTGATTTAAAAAATAGAGATGGAGAAATTACTATTCAAGATTCCTCCTCAGATGTCAATATTGAAAATGTAAATGGACATATTAAAGCAGATAAAATTGGTGGAACTGCCTATATTGAATTAGGTGATGGCTCTCTGGATATTGATCAAGTTTCAAAAGATGTAGTAATTATTCAAAGTGGAAATGGCAAAGTAAGCGTTGGTGATGTAAAAGGAAAAGTGACTCAAAGCAAAAAATAAATGAAAAAGGCTGGCTTATGGAAAATGGCATCTATGTGATGAAAGAGCTTGATTATACAAGCAATCACAGCCAAATTCTAAGACAGCCTTTTTTTCTTTGTCTTTTTACCTCACAGCTACAGGATGAAATCATCTAGGAATCCTACTTACACTAGCGTACATACATTTAATAAAACTAAGAAAATAGGCCAACTTTAGTTGGCCTATCAGTTCAAGTCCAATATCCTCACTCATAATGAGTAAATGTTTAATATTATTGAGAAGGCTTCGTTTATGAAACCGATACCTGTTCCTTCTCCCCTGCTTTTTCAAGGAACGGTTCGGCACTTTGACTGAAAAAATTACGAAGTGATTTGTTCCTATGAGCCATGATACCAATCACAAGAGCAACTGCTCCCGAAGCAAGTGGAAGGTATATCCAATGAATTCTATCCAACAATATTCCGTACAGCCATATGCCGAGTGGAGTTGCCAGCATAGTCATCGAACTGATCACACCGAAAACCCCGGCTCTGATATGCTCTGGAGTATACAACTGTACATAAGATATCATCGGAACATTGCTCATCGAATTGAAAAATCCCGTTACCGCCAAAATGAAAATGTAGATGACAGTTATCTGTAATAGATTTTCTGACGTGAATGGGAACAGTATTGGAAAGCACCACGTCAGAAATAAAATGGCTTGAAGCTGAAACAAAATAAATATCTTTGTAATAACAAATTGATGTACTTTCCGACGTGAAACCAGAATTGCTCCCGCAATGACTCCCACGAACCATGCTCCTTGAATGACAGACAATTGCTGAGCTGAAAGTTGAAGTTCCTGATAAGTCACATACGGTAGTACGACCTGAATTAGCGGAGCAAGAATAAAATTGATACCGACAAAAATGGCAAGTAAATACTTTATGGCTTTTTGCTTATTTATATACGCAAACACATCTTTTACACTCTCTAAATAACTTGAGGACACTGTTTCTTCATCAGACTTTCTAAATTGTAACCACAGTTGCATCAAGCCAGCCGCAATAAATGTTATTCCGTTAATCATCACAATCGTTTCCAATCCCCAAGCTCGGTAAGCAATTGCACCCAGTATTGGGCCAAGTACATTAATGATTGCTCCGATGCTTTGATAAGAAGAGTTCACGCTATGAACGCTCTCTCTCTCTACTAAATTGGGAATCGAAGCATTTAGCGTAAGAAAAGTAAACGATTGAATTAAACTTAATATGACTGAGAACACGGCAAGTAACATAACATTCGTCGAATCCAACAGAAAGATTGGTAAGAAGCTCAGTAAAGCTATTCCGCTTAACATCTCGGTTAGGACAAGTACTTTCTTCTTATTGCTCCTGTCTATAATTACTCCTGCGAAAATATTGACAAATACTCCGGGCAGGATTGACAAGCCGAGCACCATTGAAAAGATGGTTGCCGATCCAGTGATATCTAGAATATATAGACTTAAAGCAAACTTAAAGATCGAACTTCCTAGCTCAGATATAAGCCTTGTCACAGAGAAGATGAATAGATTCCGACGAGCATAAAATGAGAATTCCTTTGGATGATTCATGAGATCCCCCTATTCGGTCAGGGCAAGGGCTAAAGAACCGCTGCCCAACGTCTTTCCAATTGCTTCAAGGCACTTTGTAAATGATTTCGTATCACACTTTCCTCTTCGGGAAAGGGAAGAGTCAGTGCCATAAACAGATTGGACTTGCTGTCATGCCAAACTTCGCATAAAATTCGTTTTCTACCTTCCACATTGGCATTTCCCAGATCCACCGTTTGCAGGAGTTGATGCTCACTTCTCAGCTCACCAAGGAAATTAAATACAATTGGCATTCTATCCAAAGCCTGATGCAGGTAACCTCCGGACAGAGGGTACTCGAGCTGAACATCCGGGTTATACATTAAGTTAGCAAAGCTGATGTGATGTTCAGCAGCCCATTGAACACTTTCACGAACTTGCTGTTCCAGATATATAGGATTTTGATTTGAATTAGTTAAATTCGGAATATGGTCCACAAATTCACCAATGACATCATAGTAACGCTTCTCTCCAAAGCTTCGACCATATTGCGTTACCCAAATCGGAACTTGGCTAAGCTCAAAATAAATTTTACAGAAAGTAGCAAAGATAAAGAACGCTATCTCCCAGTTACCCGTGTTGTCCAAGTGAACCGCTCTATTGGAAGACTTTAAATCCCAAATAATGGTCGTATGTCCTTCAAGTACAGGTTTTCGGTCCATAAATTCCGTTATATGACGAATTGCATGATCAAAAGCTGTCAGATCATAGGCACTGACTAGCTCCAAATCATCCACACCCTGAGGCCCTTCCATAATATGAGCCGTAAAATCAGAATAACGATTCATAGTCCCTTTAGGTGTATCCTTTCCAGCTCGTATACATTCATAGTAAGTGTTAAACTGGTGCTTAATAATTTCGCTGCTCATAAAGTCAAAGATAGAATGCGCAAAAGGTAATAGAAGCATATAATCTTTAAGATTCTTCTTCACAAGCAGTACCCGATATAAGAGTGAATCGTTCAATTCATGTGCCTTGTAGAAATATGGCCATATGACGTCATTTAAAATCTCTTGCTGTGTATCTTGATCAAAAATAGAGATATCAATCACAGGCACGGGAACCCGATCTGGTGATTTCCTTACTTGCCACTGCAATTCTCCGTTTTGTTCACACAGAGTACTTCTCATTAATTCTTGTTCTCGTATAATCTGCAGAATCGCTTCTTCCAGATATTGCAGATTAATATGCTTATCTAGCGGGATGATCGTGCCAGAAATATCACTGTTTTGGACATGATAGCGTTGAGTTGGAGATACAGGCTGTCTCTCCAATTTCTCCTGACTTAGAATCGCCTGGGAAAAGGCATCCAAATCACGATCTATCCTTTCTGTCCACATGCTCCGAATGTCTGCAAGATTGGCCTTCTCAAGATTTAAGGTTTCCTCTCCATACCAAGTGATATAATGAGGCTGGACCGATTCAGCGCAATTCGCATCTAGTAACTCCAGCACCTCTTTTTCGTGAGAAATTGCCCCCTCTTCCAAATGCAGAACAATGTAGGCTTCTCCACTTATTTGCTCTTGTCGCAACATTCCCTTAACACCCAGCTGATCGTTTAGCAGCGCTATGATTTGATCAAATTGTTGTGCAAGTGCCAAGTGGCTGCCCTTTAATTGCTCTAAATGTTGTGCCAGATCTCTAACCGTTGGATATTGATAAATACTGCTCAATCGCACTTCGTTACCGACCATCATCCCCTGTAATCTGGATATCAGCTGAATGGCCGTTAAAGAATGCCCTCCCAGTTCAAAGAAATTGTCATCAATACCCACATTTTCTATACCTAATACACTCATCCAGGTCTCA
Source organism: Paenibacillus sp. LT-B23 (assembly GCF_059417685.1). Classification (NCBI taxonomy): domain Bacteria; kingdom Bacillati; phylum Bacillota; class Bacilli; order Caryophanales; family Paenibacillaceae; genus Paenibacillus; species Paenibacillus sp. LT-B23. The sequence continues at coordinate 44,860 of NZ_JBSQBM010000032.1, forward strand.
ACCAATTCTTTTTCCAGCTCACTGCTCGGCTCCACGTATTTCGGCCCTGTCCCAAGCTCCAACTCTATCTCGAGTAAAATACGCCGATTGGCCTTACCGCTCGAAGTCAGAGGCATCTGGTCCAAGAATACAAAGTATGCCGGAATCATATACTCTGGAAGAGAGACAGATAGATTTTGTCGCAGAATCGCTGTAGTCACTTGAGGGTCAGTGACTAGATATGCACATAAATTAGGTGTCCCGGTTCGGTCATTTCGAGCAAGCACCACTGCCGCCTGAACGCCTTCATGGGCCAATAGTGCCGCTTCAATCTCACCCAGCTCGATCCGGTAACCCCGGATTTTCACCTGATGGTCGATCCGGCCCATATATTCAATGTTTCCATCCGGTAGCCATCTTGCCAGATCTCCCGTCCGGTACATTCGTCCTCCCGGCGCATATGGGTCCTCTACGAACTTCTCTGCCGTCAGTTCTTCCCGATTCACATACCCTCGAGCTACGCAGTCCCCTCCAATATGCAGTTCGCCCGGTATCCCTATCGGCTGCAATCGATCTTTATGGTCCAAAATGTACAATTTCACGTTATCAATTGGCTTCCCGATCGGAATGCTCTCCGATTCATGCTCGGCAGGACAGTCGTAATACGCCACCTCCACCGTCGCTTCCGTTGGTCCATACAGGTTGTGCAGCGTGGCTCCTCCGGCTCCCAGCAAACGGTTAAACCGTCGGACGTGCTCCGTCATCAGTGCTTCCCCGCTGGCAAATACTCGCCGTACACTGTGCATTTTCCCCGCGGCTCCGCTGTGCTCGATATACTCCAGGAACGCTCCCAGCATCGACGGCACAAAATGCACCGCCGTCACCCCGTTGGCCTCAACCGTTTCGGCAATCGTTGCCGGATCTTTCTCTCCTCCTGGCTCCAAAAAGCATACCGTCGCCCCCTGAATGGCCCACGAGAACAGCTCCCACAACGATACATCAAAGGTATACGGTGTCTTTTGCAGGATCACATCCTCCGCTCCAAACGGGATCCGTTTTTGCATCCAGTGCAGACGGTTGATCAGCGATGCGTGCTCAATCATGACCCCCTTCGGCTTGCCTGTGGAACCCGAGGTATAAATCACGTACACCAAATCGGTGGAGCGGTTAACGGGTTCCGGGTTCTTCTCGCATTCTTCTTCTGTCGACTCCACCCCCGGCATCAGCAGATCCTCGATAGCGACCAGCTCGCGATCTGTTCCGTGCGGACGAAGGCGGTCGACCTGGTCCCGCTGGGTCAGTAGGATGGATGCTCCACTATCCTCCAGCATGAATGCCAGCCGTTCTTCCGGGTCCTCCGGATGCAGCGGCAGGTAGGCCCCGCCTGCTTTCAAAATCCCCAGCAGGCCGATGATCATCTTCAGCGATCGGTGAACCGCGATTCCAACCATCTGGTCAGGTCCAATTCCTTTCTCACGTAGGGCGTGAGCCACCCGATTCGCTTGTGCATTCAGCTCCTGGTACGTCAATTGCTGTCCTTCGTAAAGCGCTGCCGGATGTTCCGGCGTTCGTTCCACCTGCTCCTCGAACAACTGATGAATCGTCTTCTCCCTTGGATATATCGCTGTCGTATCGTTAAATTTTCCCAAAATGGCTTCTTTTTCTATCAAAGGGGTTACCTCAATGGCAGATACAGCAATCTCAGGATTATCCGCAATCTGTCTGACCACACCATCGAGATGATTTTTTATACGTTCGACGAATTCTTCGCTTAATGTATCAGCGTTGTACAGGAATTTAATATTCAATTCTTCTTTCAGAGAAACAATAAGATTGAAATCATAATTAGTCTGCTCATAGAAGGCCATATCTCGAACATGAATTCTCAAATTGCGTTCCTGAAGCTCCTGATTTCCCCCAAACTCGGGATAATTTTCAAATACAATAATATGATCTAATAGGCTTTGCTTTAATACAGAAACGGATTGAATATCAGCCAACGATGTGTACTCATATTTAACAGATTCAATAGCACTTTGCTGAGCCCGCTTTGCCATGCGAATGAAGCTCTCATCTTCCTCGTAACAAATACGTACGGGAATGGTATTGATAAAAATACCTACCATACTCTCTATATTCGGGATTTCTGGTGGTCGTCCTGAAACCACTGCTCCAAATACTACATCGCTCGTATTGTTATATTTTTGAAGCAATGTACCCCATATCGATTGGAACAAAGTATTAACCGTAATCCGGTTTCGTGATGCAATCTCTGTTAATCGTCGAGTCAATGCATGGTCGAACGAAAATTCCAGCTGATTCGTCCGATAATTAGCTGCTTTCCCCAGCAATTTGAGCGTCTTCGGCACTACGGAGCATTGCGTATACCCATCTAAAACCTGTTTCCAGTATTGGATTGCCTCCTGTACATCTTGTTTTTCCAACCAACGAATATAGGTTGAATATGCAGGGGCCATTTCTGACTTAGGCAATTTACCATTTTCCAATTCCAGATACATACTTATAAAATCGTTATAGACAATTCCTACACACCATCCATCCATGATCATATGATGGAAGGTCCACATCATAAGGAAATTGTCAGAAGCAGTTTTAAATACGTTTATACGGATTAGTGCTTCATTGGATATATCAAATCCACGTAGAAGATCTTGTTTTTTGTAATCCTCAATATAAACTGTTAATTCGTGATCATTCATCCCGGTAAGATCATAAAACCGAAACTCAGCATGTTGATCATTACGCACCACTTGCCGAGGTGTACGAATACCGGTGTACACGAAATTGGTACGCAGCACTTCATACTTTGCCAATAACTCTTGAAAGCTCCGTTCTAGAAGTTCCTGCTGTAACTCACCTTCAATTTCAACCGCGACTTGTTCTACATAAGCTGTAGTTTCGGGTTCCATCATATAATGGAACAGCATCCCCTGTTGCATGGAGGTAAGCGGGTAAATATGATTAATCTGTCCAGCCCCACCAAATTGTTCGAGAATATGGTCTAACTCATGAATAGAAAGAGCATTATCTTGATAATCAGACGGTGTAAGAATCTTTTCCGAAACGCTTGTGCAGTGATTAATTAATGCTTTTAAATGTTCAATATACATAAGGGCCAATTGTTCAACAGTATCGTCTTCATACTCGCCACGAGTATATCCGAATTCAAGTAACAGCTGATCCTGAGAAACGATACTGTTAATGTCTAGTGTAAAATGGCTTTCTGCACCTTCACCAACAGAACGACCCGGAGACAGCCGTGACGATTCAAAGCTTCCCTCTTGAGTTCCATCCATAAATTGCCCCAGATAATTAAAACTGATTTGCGGTTGTATGCTGAAATTCAACCCCTGAATATTTTCAACGCTAGTCAAGTATTTTAAAATTCCGTATCCAATGCCCCGATTAGGAATGTTTCGAATCATTTCCTTGGTTCGTCGAATAACGGATGAAATATCTTCACCATCCCTCATATCCAGTACAACAGGAAACATAGAAGTAAACCAACCTATGGTTCGGGTAATATCAATCTCTTCCATGATCTCTTCCCTGCCGTGGCCTTCAAGATTAATAGCGAAAACTTCACTACCCTTCCATTGTTTAATTGTCAATCCGAGTGCCGATAACAACAGGTCGTTAATTTCTGTATTGTAAGCCTGATGAGCCGTGCCAAGTAGTAATTGTGTGTCTTGCTTGTCCAATCGGACAGATACACTTGTTCTTCCTGTTTTCGCTACTCCCTCATCTGCTACCGTTCTCTGTTGCAGTGGAGACTCACATTGCAGACTATCGATCTGCTGCCAATATGCCTTCTCCTTCAACAGTGCTCGACTGTTCGAATATTCTGCAAGGCGGTCGGACCAATATTGGAAAGAGTCCGTTTTATCTGGTAAAACGATAGCCTCACCTTGTAAAGCTTGGCTATATGCGGTCTCCAAATCCTCAAGTAAAATTCGCCAGGATACACCATCAATAACTAAATGGTGAATAGCGATCAGCAAATGCTGGCCTTGATCTGTTTGGAACAAACCAACCCGCAGAACCTCCCCTGTGCTTATATCCATGGTAGCCTGCAGCAGGCTAGCCTTTTGCTCAATCTTGCACTCTACCTCGTTAATGCCCTGTAAATCGTAAATATTCAAATGAAGGGGCTTCAACCGCATTTCCGTATGGTACTGACGAACAACGTTCTGACCAATCTCGTACGTCATCCGTAGCGCATCGTGGTGAAGTATGATTGCCTCCAATGCAGTTTTCAGGGCTTTTTCATTAAACTCTTCACGAGTGAACAGCATGACAGCCTGATTAAAATGGTTCCGTTCATCCTGTTTATGATCAAAGAACCATCTTTGAATTGGAGTTAGCTGTACTTGTCCTTGCATCGCCTTCTGGTCAATTACTCGATTTCGACGTTGGACAAACGGAGCCACCTGCTGTACAGTGGGATGCTGAAATATGTCCTTCATATCCAGCTTTAATCCCTCTTGGCTTAGCCGTGCGATGACCTGAATGGCCTTGATAGAGTCTCCTCCAAGATCAAAGAAACTGTGACCGATCCCTATCCCCTCTTGGCCCAACACACTTTCCCAAATTTTTATCAGCTTCTCTTCCGTAGAGCTCGTCGGTGGTTCATACAACGTATTCATGTCTAAGTTAATATGAGGTTCTGGCAATCTTTTCTGATCCACTTTGCCATTAGCGTTCAGCGGCAGACTATCTAGGAGTATAAAGCTGGATGGCACCATATAGTCCGGTAAATACTTCGCCAAGTAACGACGAATACCGGAAGTATTCAACTCTCCAACAGTCACGATATATGCGCAAATACGGTATTGACCGGACTGATCGGGCTTAGCTACAACTATTGCCTCTTTAATACGCTCGTGAGATAGTAACTTGTTTTCAATTTCCCCCAACTCTATACGAAATCCCCTGATTTTAACTAAATGATCTTGCCGGCCTACAAATTCAATATTTCCATTTGGCAGCCATTTTGCAATGTCACCGGTTTTGTACATTTTCTCGCCTGGAATGAATGGATTATCAACAAACTTTTCCTCTGTAAAATCAGGACGATTCAAATAACCTTTGGATAGTGCATCCCCTGCTACACAAAGCTCTCCCGGTATACCAATAGGCTGCAGTTTTAATTTTTCATCCAGAATATACACAGCAGTACCTGTAACCGGTGTTCCAATTGGAATTGTACCTATTTCTTCATGAATCTGATCAATACGATAACAGGTGGCAAACACAGTACTTTCGGTAGGACCATACATGTGCAGCATTTTATTGGGTCCGATATGTTCATACAACTTACTCACATGGGGAAGCGAAACCCTCTCTCCTCCGAACAGTACTTTGCGAATTGTAGTAAAACATTCAATATTCGTATCAATCAACGTGTTGAACAAGGCAGTAGTAATGAAAAAGACCGAGACATGCTCACGCCGGATTAAGGATGACAGTTTTTCCAGGTTCAGCATATTCTCTTTGCGTACGAGAACCAACTTTGAACCATTGACCAAAGCACCGAATATATCGAAGACCGATCCATCGAAAGCATAGTTAGATAACTGCAAAACAATGTCCTTTTCGGTTAAATCAATATAATTTGGGTTTTCAACTAATCTTCCCACATTATAATGCATGGTCAGATTTCCTTTTGGTTTACCTGTTGATCCGGAAGTGTATAGCACATATGCCAAATCATCCGCTTCATTCACATAAGGTAAATTACTAGAATCTGTTTCCTTAACGATAGTATCGAGCTGGTCCAAATCTAGGATTTCCCCTGAAAACCAAGCTGCTTCTGCATCTGTCATGAAAGTTGATTCAGCCAGAACACGATTGGAAGCCAGTAATAAGGTTACCTTAGAATCGTATAGCATCAGACTAATTCGCTCTGCAGGATAATCTGGTGCCAGAGGAACATAGGCACCCCCAGTCTTTAAAATCCCTAGGATTCCGGCTATCATTTCGAAAGATCGATCTACCATAATGCCTACAAGCGTATTGGCCTGTACTCCTTTTTCTCTAAGCACTCTGGCAAGCTGATTCGCTTTATGGTTTAACTCGCTGTATGTCCATTGTTGATCCTCAAACGTTACCGCAATACGCCCTGGTGTCTTCGCTACCTGCTCTTCAAAGAGCTGATGCAGCAATTTTCGGTTCTTTTTTTCGTTATAAGCGGGTACCGCATTAAATTTCCGTAACAGAATCTCTTCTTCGGATGTAGTAACCATGTTTACGTCACTAATCCGGATATCCGCATAGTCCACAATAGTCTGCAAAATCTGCAAATAATGCCTTGACATTCTCTCAATACTTTCTTTGTGAAACAGTTTATTACAATAATCGATTCGAAAAGAGAGCTCCTCTTGATTCGCTTCCGCTGTTAATGTCAAATCTACTTTGGCTATGCCAACTTCAACAGAATACGGCGATATGGATATCCCGTCAGCTTGCAGGCTTACCGAATCAGTATTTTCTAAAGAGAACATGGTATCAAACAGAGGATTTCGGCTTAAATCCCTACATAGTTCAAGCTTATCTACAAGATCTTCTATTGGATAATCCTGATGTTCGAACGCTTCCAGGCTGCTTCTTTGCACCTCCAGAAGAAATTGCTTGAGTGTTTTGTCAGCAGCTGGACGGTTACGCAACACTAGTGTGTTAACAAACATCCCCATAATATTTTCTAAATCCGTATGATTACGACCAGCTATTGGAGACCCTACCACGATATCTTCCTGTCCTGAATATTTATGCAGCAATACGTTGTAAGCCGATAGCAGCACCATAAATAAAGTTGTCCGATTATCTGCAACAAATTGTTGCAGACTTTCACTGAGTGTCTTGTCAGCTTGAAAAGAATATCGATCACCTTCAAAGCTTTGAACTTGGGGTCTCATGAAGTCAGTTGGTAGATTCAGTACAGGTAGCTCATCCGAGAACAAGTCTAGCCAGTACTGTTCCTGCTTAATCAAGTGCCCGTCTTTGATCCACTCACTGTTCCAAACGGCGTAGTCTTTATATTGAAGATGCAATTGTGGCAGCGAGCTCCCATGATACAACTTTGTGAAATCGTTAGCCAAAATGCTCATGGAAACACCATCTGCAACAATATGGTGCATATCTACCATTAAAATATGTCTATTGTCCGAAATACGCACCAACTCCGCCCGAAACAAAGGAGCCTGACCTAAGTTAAACGGTCTTACGAACGTCTTGAATATCGCCTGAATCTGTTTGGCCTGTGCTTCTATTCCGTCTTCAACATCAGCCTGCCGGAAACTCAATTGAAATGGAACCTCACTATGGATTTTTTGCACTGGCTCCTGTGTGCTCCACTCAAATGATGTCCGCAATGCCTCATGCCTACACACTAGATCCCTGAACACTTGCTCCAGTCGCTTGATGTCCAGATCTCCTTCCATGAGTAAAGCGAAGGGCATATTGTACGCCGTTTCCGCTCCTTCGAACTGATGTAAAATCATTTGTCTCTTTTGAACGGATGTCACTGGGTAAGAATCACGGAGCTCAACAGGGGCAATATCCACCATCGTCCCGGCCGCAACCTCTGGTCCGCAGATCAAAACACTCATTTCTTCGATTGTCGGATGTGCAAAAATATCACGGAGCGGAATTTCAACTTGTAGCAGCTTATTGATTCGAGACATGAGTCGGGTCGCCGTTAGTGAATGTCCGCCCAGTTCAAAAAAGTTGTCGCGTATACCGATGGAGGATACGTCCAGCATCTTCTCCCAAATCTCCGCCAGTCTTCTTTCCGTTTCGTTTCTTGGTGCAACATATCTGGTGGTTCGAATCCTATTATCCGGTTCGGGTAGCGCTTTCCGGTTAACCTTACCACTGGACAGGTGCGGCATAGCATCTAGCAGAACGAAATGACTCGGCACCATGTAATCCGGTAATAATGCCTTCAAGTGAGTCCTTAATATAGATGTGTTCAAACTCTCTCCGCTTTCGAAATATGCGCATAAATATTTGCCGCCATCCCGGTCATCAAGGGCAAGTACAGTCGCTGCTCGGACGCCTTCGTATGCGAGCAAGGCCGCTTCAATCTCACCCAGCTCGATTC
>NZ_JBSQBM010000033.1:0-40060 GCF_059417685.1 Paenibacillus sp. LT-B23
AAACAAGAACGATCTGTAAAATAACTTTTTGTACTCTAAATTCAGAGCTCAAAAAATAGTTTATAAGTAATTCAAGAAGACAGTAACTAAGCATAACAACGTGTTCACGCATTGTGGGACAAGCCCCCTCGGTCCGACAGAGGAATACCGGGGAAGCGGAATCAGCCGGACACATCTCATCGACTAAGTGCGCTGTCACGCACCCGGCAGCTTCGCTGCCTTAAGTCGGTGGGACGTCGTGAATACAGAAACGTTAAGTGAAATTCTATTGAAAGCCACTAGCCAAATAAATGATATAATACAATTAAAAACGTTTGGAGGGATTAATCGTGAAGTGGCAGGAAGTACAACAAATCTTTCCGAATCAATTTGTGAAGTTCGAAATTATTCATTCTGAAGAGAAAGATAGTCAAGAATTCATAGATGATGTTGCTGTAATTGGCCCTGTGAGTGATGAAGAAGCAACTAAAGAATTATTGAATAGCAAAGAGAAGACCTTGATTTATCATACTTCTAAGGATCGGGTTATAGTGAAAGTTCGGAAGAATGTTGGTCTAAGGAGATATCTATAAATGAAAATTGAGTATAAAGATGGATTATTATTTACGGAAATAACGATTCATTATAATGGACAGAAGAAAGTAATAAATAATGTAGTTATTGATACAGGAGCAAGTCATACATTGATTTCTCAGGATGAAGTGGATGATATTGGAATTCGAGTCGGCTTAGAAGATGACATTATAACCAGTTATGGAATCGGAGGTAAAGAACATGCATTTACCAAAACGATAGAGGGGATATAGGTAGGAGAATATATCTTAAGGGATACCCCAGTAGACTTTACTTCATTTAGATATCATAACATTAACGGATTACTAGGGTTAGATATATTAATAAAGGGCAAATTTAATGTTGATCTAGAGAACTTTGAGCTCCTACATTAAAGAAGCTGGCAGATGTTTAGAAGGTTAATCAGGGAAGAATAGAACTTCATTTAATATAATATTCAAGCTACGTCTCCTTCGGAGCGAGATGGATCTCGAAGAGGGATTACAAGCAGATAACCCCTTAGGGGTTCATGAATACAGAAACGTTAACTGAAATTCCTGCAAGATAAATAAAAGTAAGGGGAATCAACAGTGCCTTACACTAGACCAGTAATAATTGATCCATATTATGATAAACCTGAATGGATTACGAACGAAGTTACTCGAGAAGAAATTATCTCCCTTTCTCCTCAATCAAGTGAGCAAGATGTTGAATTATTTTTGATTCTTCTATTTGGTTACAATCATATCAATATAGAACAATCATTTTGTTTGTCTTTCAATGAATTACTGCAGCAAGAAGAAGTTGCTATTTCAGGAGGGATCGCTTTCTTTGAAGACGAGAGTAAATATATATTACCAAGCTGTTGCTGTGGGTTAGAAGATTTTTCTAATGTTATTTATTCTATTTCAAATAAACAAAGTCCATGGATGGGACATGATCCTACCCCAGGTATTACATATATCGGTGATCAAGCATATGTTTGGCCAGATAATCAAGAAACACTCGATAGTAATGTTTGTTTCCCTATACAATATTCATATAAAGAACTAATAGACAGTCTAGATAAAACACGAAAAGAAATACAGGGATTTATTGAGGGCCCATTATATAAATGGATTAACAAGAGAGACAAAGAGATTGCTGGCACTATGAGAGATCGGATGAAACAATGGACTATGAAATAAGAAAGTTATGGAAGTATTTCGAAGAAGACAGGAACTCCAGTTAACAATGTATCTACGCTGTGGGCTTTGCCCTTGGTTCATCAGAAGCTGTAAGCGAAGAAGCTGAATCAGTGGACAATCCTGCGAGGCTAAGTCCGTTGGACCCAGTCGCTCCAGCTGCACTCATATGTATATGTTATAACGTCTGAGTATCATATCGCCTATGTTACAATAGGATGAAAAAGGAGGAGTCATTATTGAATAAACAAAAAATCGTGATTATTGGCGCAGGGATTGTCGGGGCGTCCATGGCCTATCATCTGGCCAAACGAAATCAAGATGTAACCGTTATTGAACGACACCCCGCCGCGGCGCGTGAAGTCACGGAAAAATCTTTTGCCTGGATACATACGACTCATAGGGTGGCTCCCGAATACTGGCATTTGTACGATGCAGCTTTGGAAGCATATCATGCGCTTCAGCAAGAGTTACCCGAACTGAAAATTCATTGGCATGGAGCGCTGACTTGGGGCACTCCGTCCCTAAGGGAGCAACTTCACCTTCAAAAATTAAACCGGGAGCAGCTTGAGGCATTGGAGCCGAATCTGAAGGAATATCCGGATGAAGCGATGTATGCCAGCGAAGAAGGTGCTGTAGACCCCATAGGGTTAACGGAGCTGTTGTTGAGCAAAGCGCGGGAGAAAGGAGCAAAGGTTCAGTTCGGTACCAACGTTACACAACTGCAGCAAGAAGATTCCCGCCTAGTCGGCGTCCATACGTCCAAGGGCTTTCTGGAGTCGGATATCGTGGTATTGGCCGCAGGTACAGGCATACCCGAACTTTGCAACCCGTTAGGTTGTCCCGTGCCGGTAACATCGTCGCCTTCCATTCTGATTCGGATGAAAACTGCGAATAAACTGATACGCACATTAATCTCAAATGCGCAATTTGAAGCGCGTCAACTGACGGATTATACGCTGCTGGCTGCAGAAGATTATATCGACGAGTCGGAGGAAAACGGACCAGAGGCAGTCGGTAAGCGAGCGTTCGACACGTTGCGTCGCAGTCTGAAGGACGGGAATCAACTGGAACTGGAAAGCATAAAGGTCGGGATGAGACCAATGCCTGAAGACGGCTATCCGATCGTGGGCTTCCAAGATCACATAAAGGGACTTTATCTGGCGGTGATGCATTCTGCGATTACGCTGGCGCCGCTGATTGCGCATCTGGCTGCAAGTGAAATAATCGATCGGGAATCAAGAAGTGAATTAGACCCTTGTCGACTCTCCCGATTTTAGGACCACTCGAAAACGCAAAAGAGTACATCGTTACATGAGCGATGTACTCCAAATTACATACTGTATATCTGCTTAAGCCTTCTACTCTTCCCCAGTCGCCACCGGATTCTCCTCATAAGAAATCCAATCACTCCAGCTCCCCGGATACAGTCTCACCTTACTAAATCCTGCCTCGCCCAAGGCAAGCACATTCGGGCAGGCGGATACGCCGGAACCGCAATACACGATAATTTCTGCATTCCGGTCAAGGCTGGCAAAGTGCTTTTCTAGTTGTTCCGCATTCTTAAAAGTACCCTTTTCGTCCAAGACCTCTTTCCAGAAGAAATTCACCGCACCGGGGATATGCCCCGCTGCTTGATCTATGGGCTCTTCCAGTCCCAGGTAGCGCGGCCGCTCTCTAGAGTCGATCAATGTATAGGAGCCGACAGTAACCGAGCCTGCGGACACACGTTGTACCTCTTGCATGGTTGCGAGCATTTGCGGCTGTACATTTGCTACAAAGGTCGAGGGAATGCGAATCGGCTGGTCTGCCGTGACCGGGAACTTCGCTTCCTTCCAAGCACTGTAGCTTTCATCCAGCACATATACCTGCTCGTGACCGAGATAGCGCAGTAGCCACCAGAAGCGGGAGGCCATCATGCCGCCTTGATCGTCGTAGGCAATGATGCGTGAATCTGCGTTGATTCCGGCGCGACTCAGGCGGGCGGCAAGTGTGTCAGCATCCGGCAAAGGATGACGTCCACCATGCTCACCCAGAGGAGCCGTGAGGTCTTCCTCCAGATCGAAGTGGATAGCCCCTGGAATATGATCTTCATTAAATTGAGTTCGTCCCGCTCCAGCCTGTCCGAGCAGGGAACGGCAGTCTGCGATGATGATATCTGGCTCATATAGTCTAGCTAACAGCCAGCGTTTGGATACGATGGATTTCATAAGGGATTCCGCCTTTCCTTTTTATCATTAAGATCATTCAATTGAGTACCGTGCATGAAAATGGGGTAAATAAGTTAAGAACCTGTCTTAAGGGGAAGCTCGCTGTCAGGCAATTCACTTTGGTGGACGACTTGCTTCTTGAAATCTGTTCCGTATCGGATAAAAATCCATACCCCGAACAGGATGAAGAAGCCTGCGCCAAATTGTAAGGCAGAAAGTTTTTCTCCCAGCAACACCCAGGCTAGCAAGGAAGAAATAACGGGTTCGCCGAGTACTGCCATCGACACCGCGGTGGCGTTAATGTATTTAAGCAGCCAGTTAAACAGGTAATGGCCGAACAGTGTGGGCACTATGGCGAGCAACAGGAACAATCCCCATTCCCGTGGTGCATATCCGGTAAAAGGAATGGCGTTGACCATATTATACAGCGCAAGCGATGTGGCCGCGATGGCGAATACCCAAAAGTTATACACAAAGGCGCTCAAATGCTCGCGCAAATGCTTGCCCATCAGCATATGGATAGAGACGGCTACCATACCCAAGAAGGACAGTGCATCTCCGAGCAGGGCTTGTCCCGAGGCATGAAAATCTCCGGCTCCGATTGCCAGTGAGCCGACAAAGGCCATGCCCATTCCGATGAGCATAGCGCGGTTTGTGCCTGTACGGAAAAACAAAAAAGAACCGAGCATGACAAGGATCGGCTCCAGTGTCATAATAACGGTAGAGCTTGCAACTGTGGTCAGTCGCAGCGAGCCCATCCAGAGCAAGAAGTGCAGCCCTAGTGCAATACCGGACCAGAGGATCAGCATCCATTGCTTGCGGCTCAGGCTGAATAGCTCAGTACGGTATTTCCAGACTAGAGGCAGCATGACGAGATTGGTCAGGTACAAGCGGTACATAGCGATGACGGACACCTCGGCTTCAGACCATCTTACGAAGATCGAGGAGAACGAAATAGCGATAATACCTACGATGTACAGTAATTCAAAGGAAAATGACGGTTTGTGCGCTTGATTCATGTGACAGCTCCATCCAGTACGGAGGAGGAATAATACGTGTACGATTCCTTCCATCGGTATCTCTAAAATTAGGTTAATACAGCCCATTATACCGTACCTGACATCCGCGTGGAATATAAAAAGCGATGCAGGAAGAAGGATTTTAAGTATGGAGCTGCGTAGAACTTTTGCCGCACAAACTCGTCTATCATAGTGGAGGTGGATTTTATGAAAAAACGCAACACATTTTCAATCATACTGTTAACTGTAGTGGCAGTGCTGGCTCTGTCAGCCTGTGGAACGAAACCGCAAACCAATAATACCGCACCTCAAGGGGCAGACCAACCGCAAACGCAACAGCCACAAGTGAAACCGGAGCCGATCGCCGAGCCGGAGGCCAAAAAGGGGACAGGCGTATACAACGGAGCCGCTGACCCGCACACGGTTGAAATTGAAACCAATGGCGAAGCCCAATCTTTCCAGTTGGGTGACGGACTGGACACGGTGGTAGCCGGACTTGAGGAAGGCGATTCAGTCGCATTTGAATACAACGAAAAAGCAGTGGAAGGCGACGCGGTTGCCAAGCAACTGATTTTGACGAAAATTGAAAAAACAGAAACTTCAACAGGCAGCACGCAAAACGGTAGCTCCGGTCAAGCAGTAGGGGGTGAACGCCCGAAAACGCAAGCTTTTGAGCTTGGCCTTGAAGGGAAAAAGGAAAAGCAGACAGCTACATTGGCTGAAGGAGAGGGATATTCACTGTATGTGTTTGACCCCATGTCCCTGTTTCCTGATCAAAACCGCGTAGCCTTGGCTGTAGATGATAACTATTACGCTGAAATTACGAAGCTGCCTTCCGATTTTAATCTGGACGAGCTTCAAAAGGAAGGCGAAAAGGATCTGGCTTCCGTTGGTAAAGCGGTGAAAATAGATAAAGCCAAAGTTCCTCAAACGCTGACCAGCAGCCGTCTGTTCCTGCAAGCGAACGGTTCGAAGGTCACACGCCAATATATTGTTGTAGAAAATAAAACAGGCGGCTTCATCGTGAAGGTAAACATTCCTCAGGGCGAGCCTGCCGAAGGCTTCGAATCCTTCATTTATACATCGTTGGAGAGCCTACAAGCTAATAAATAACCCTACTTAGATGTCGGAATGAATCATGAATTTAAGGCAGTCATGCTGCTGGAAATTGTTATTTTTGGTGCTAGGTTAGAGCTATAAGGGTCTAATCTGTAATTGCGAGACCTGCACTTTTGTGCTATAAAGGATGAGAGAATAAGATCATTCCGGCTTGCGAAGTCGTATGAAGCGATGAAGGAGTTGTTCGATTTACTATGTCCATCGAAATGAACACACAAGAAGTCATCAATGTGATTAAAAACAGCAAGAAAAAAACACCTGTTAAAGTATATGTAAAAGGGGCTTTGGCTTCCGCATCATTCGGCGAGAATGTTCAAGCTTTTATTTCCGGAGACAGCGGCGTTGTATTTGGCGATTGGGCCGACATCAAGCCTGTTCTGGACAGTGTTAATGCTAATGAAGAAGACTATGTGGTGGAAAACGACCGCCGCAATTCCGCAGTGCCTATGCTCGATCTGAAAGGCATCAATGCCCGCATCGAGCCAGGCGCGTATATTCGCGATATGGTTGGTATCGGTAATAACGCAGTCATTATGATGGGTGCAGTCATTAACATCGGTGTCACCATTGGTGAAGGCACAATGATTGATATGAATGCTGTACTGGGCGGCCGTGTTATAGTAGGTAACATGTGTCACATCGGTGCAGGCGTGGTCCTAGCGGGTGTTATTGAACCTCCATCTGCACAGCCTGTTGTGGTAGAAGACGATGTATTGATCGGTGCGAATGCAGTCGTATTGGAAGGCGTGCGAATCGGTAAAGGTGCAGTCGTTGCAGCCGGAGCTGTCGTAACCGAAGATGTACCTGAATACTCCGTAGTTGCCGGTACACCTGCACGCGTGATCAAACAGGTCGACGATAAAACCAAATCAAAAACTGAAATCTTGAAAGACCTGCGCGTTCTGTAAGACTGAAAAAGAGTTTTAAATGTACTAAAGGTGAACGATTCCTTGTCAGAAGCATGATACACTGACAGCACAATTTAGGGACGAAGCACAACGGACAAGGCTCGGCGGCTGCGCCGGGCTTTTGTCCTTTTGTTCTTTTGTCTGATAAACCTGATAAGTTAGGTAAAGGAGGCGGATTAGCGGAATGAGCACGGTCGATTATCGTTCTTTTGTTCAAATACGGAGGGATTTGCATCAAATCCCCGAGCCTGGCTTTGAGGAATTTAAAACGCAGCAGTATCTGCTGAATTATTTGGCAACGCTCCCTCAGGAGCATTTGGACATTCGTACATGGCGTACTGGCGTACTGGTGTTGATTCATGGAACGGCTCCTGCACGTCAATATGGATATCGCTGCGATATGGATGGTTTGCCAATTGTGGAAGAGACGGGCTATGATTTCCGTTCGACCCATCCCGGCTACATGCATGCTTGCGGTCATGATTTACATATGACGATTGGATTGGGTATTGTTTCTCACTTTGCAAACCACCCGATCAAGGATGACCTGGTTGTATTGTTTCAGCCTGCCGAGGAAGGACCGGGCGGAGCGTTGCCGATGCGCGACAGCGCAGAATTGGCAGACTGGCTACCAGATGAAATTGTCGCGCTGCATGTTGCACCCGAATATCCTGTTGGCACGATTGCGACTCGCCCGGGCATCCTATTTGCCAATACGTCGGAGCTTTTCATCGACTTGAAGGGTACGGGCGGACATGCGGCATATCCGCACAAGGCTAATGATATGGTGGTGGCGGCCTGTCAGTTGGTTGGACAATTGCAAACAGTTGTAGCACGTAATGTGAACCCGCTGGATTCAGCAGTCATTACGATTGGCAAGGTCAGCGGCGGTACGAAGCAGAACATTATTGCGGAAACAGCCCGTCTGGAGGGTACGATCCGAACGTTGTCAGCCGATACGATGACACTGGTTAAATCACGGATTGAAGCGCTGGTGCGCGGTGTTGAAGCTGGGTTTGAATGCCATGCAGAAATTCATTATGGCTCAAATTACTTGCAAGTGTTCAATGAAGCCAAGGTGACAGAGGAATTTATGAACTGGGTCCGTGAACGGCAGGATGTACAGCTCATTGAATGCGCGGAAGCGATGACCGGAGAGGATTTTGGATATTTTCTGGAGCGGATTCCGGGTCTGATGTTCTGGCTTGGCGTTGATACGCCTTATGGTCTGCATCATGCCAAGCTGGAGCCTGCAGAGGAAGCCATTGGGGTGGCGATTCGTGTATTGACAGACTATTTTACATGGAAATCTCAAGGTTCAATGATAGGCTCTGAATAAATAGGTTTTATGAAGTGAATGAAATGGAATGAAGTCGAATGTTGAGGGAGGGTGTTATGGGGGAGCAAACCATCATCCGATTCGAACGGGTGACCAAGCAATATGACAACGATCCACCGGTGCTGGCTGATGTCAGCTTTGAGATTGAACGTGGCAAATTCTATACGCTGCTGGGGCCCTCCGGCTGTGGCAAAACAACGATTTTGCGTATGATTGCGGGTTTTGCAGAGCCGACGGAAGGCTCGATTTATTTGAATGACAAGCTGATTAATCGTGTTCCAGCCAATGAACGGCAGGTCAATACGGTTTTTCAGGACTATGCATTATTTCCACATCTGAATGTGTTTGAAAATGTGGCTTTCGGTCTGCGGATCAAAAAGATGAACAAAAAGACCATTCAGGAGAAGGTTGCACAGGCACTGTCCTTTGTCAATCTGGAGGGCTACGACGAACGGGAAATTTCTGAAATGTCCGGAGGGCAACGCCAGCGTGTCGCCATTGCACGAGCCATCGTCAATGAGCCGGACGTTCTGTTGCTGGATGAGCCGCTGTCTGCACTGGATTTGAAGCTGCGGACAGAAATGCAGTATATTTTGCGTGAAATGCAGCAGCGACTTGGAATCACCTTTATTTTCGTAACGCATGATCAGGAAGAAGCGCTGGCCATGTCGGACGAAATTTTTGTTATGAATAAAGGAAAGATCGAGCAGAGCGGTACACCGAATGATATTTATGATGAGCCGATCAATCGGTTTGTTGCTGATTTTATCGGGGAATCCAATATTGTGCCAGGACGCATGATTGCGGATTATCAGGTGGAGTTTAATGGTCGGCAGTTTGAATGTGTCGATGGAGGATTACGCCCGAATGAACCGATTGAAATTGTGATTCGACCAGAGGATTTGGAGATTACAACCGTTACAGAGGGCAAACTGCGAGTAAAGGTGGATACCCAGTTGTTCCGTGGTGTTCACTATGAAATTAGCTGCTATGATGATTCCGGTCAGGAGTGGCTGGTGCATTCTACCAAAAAGGCGGAGCTGGGCAGTGAAATCGGCCTCCATTTTGACCCGGAAGCGATCCACGTGATGCGGTTCGGGGAAACAGAGGAAGAATTTGATCGACGTCTGGAGGCCTATGAAGAGGTGGAGCAGCATGTCCGGTAATACGAGAGCAGCGTATCTGCTGCCTTACTATTTATGGATTGTGCTGTTCGTCGCAGCCCCGGTTGTGCTTGTGTTTTACTATTCGTTATTTGATGTGGACGGCCATTTCACGTTCAGCAACTATGCCCAATTTCTGACCCCTGTCTATTTGAGCATGACACTGAGCTCGTTTTGGTATGCGCTGCTGATTACGGTATTCTCGCTGTTAGTGGCTTATCCGGCAGCGTATTTGCTGACCCGAACCAAGCATAAGCAACTGTGGCTGTTGCTCATTATTTTGCCGACGTGGATTAACCTATTGCTTAAAACATATGCTTTTATCGGGATTTTTGGTACTTATGGTCCGGTGAATGCTGTGTTGGGCTTGGTCGGATTGGGTGGTCAGCAATTATTGTTTACCAGCTCCAGCTTTGTGTTTGTATCGGTTTATATTTTTGTGCCGTTTATGATTTTGCCCATCTATAATGCGCTGGAAGGGTTGAATCCTTCACTGCTGGACGCCGCGCGTGATTTGGGCGCTTCCAAGTGGACGGCGTTTCGCCGGGTTATTTTCCCATTAACGCTATCTGGTGTGCGATCCGGGTGTATGGCGGTATTCATCCCGGCGCTGTCGCTGTTTATGATTACCCGTCTGATTGCGGGCAACCGTGTCATTACATTGGGAACGGCGATTGAACAGCATTTTCTGGTCACACAGGATTGGGGTATGGGCTCTACGGTTGCGGTGTTCCTGATTTTGGCGATGGCAATCATTATGCTGATTACCTCAGGAACGAAACGGAGGGTGCGGCATGGCAAATAAGAACCGGTTCGGGAATATTTATTTGGTGCTCGTTTTTCTTGTGCTGTATGCACCTATTTTGTACTTGATGTATTATTCGTTCAATAGTGGCGGGACGATGCACGAATTTGAAGGCTTTACGCTCCAATACTACAAAGAGGTGTTTGCAGACACCCGTTTGATCATCATTGTCATTAACACCTTGGTCATTGCGTTGCTATCGTCTGCGCTGGCTACGATTATTGGCATCATGGGAGCGCTGGCTATTCACCAGATGCAGAACCGTCGGGTCAAAAATACGCTGCTGTCGCTCAACAATGTGCTGATCGTGAACCCGGACGTCATTATTGGCGCATCCTTCCTCATTTTATTCACGATGGTGGGGATCAAGCTGGGTTTTTACTCGGTGTTGCTGTCCCATATTGCATTTAGTGTGCCGATTGCGGTCATTATGATTTTGCCGCGGCTTCAGGAAATGAGTCCATCGCTGGTGGATGCGGCCCGGGATTTGGGTGCCAGCCGGATGGATGTGCTAACCAAGGTCATTTTACCTTTTATCAAGCCGGGGATTTACGCGGGCTTCTTTATGGCGCTAACCTACTCACTGGACGATTTTGCGGTGACCTTTTTTGTGACAGGCAGCGGCTATTCTACCTTATCAGTGGAAATTTACTCGCGTGCCCGCCAGGGGGTTTCCCTGTCTATCAATGCGCTGTCCACGCTTATTTTCCTGTTTACCGTGCTGTTGGTGGTGGGGTACTACTTTATTATGCGCAAGGCGAATCGGAATGGGAAAAAGGAGCCTGCGGCGGAAATGGGGGTACCTAAATGAAGTCGCTTGTGCGCGTGTTTCTGTCGATTTTTATCATTTCGTTCGGTCTGATGGGGGTGGCGGCATGGCTCAATTCCAGTCAAGGCTATTCCGGTGGCAATACGCTGACGGTATACAACTGGGGAGACTATATCGACCCTGAGCTGCTGGCAAGGTTCCAGAAGGAGACGGGGATTACCGTCATTTATCAGACGTTTGACTCCAATGAGGCGATGCTGACGAAAATTGAGCAGGGAGGAACATCGTTTGATGTAGCGGTTCCTTCGGAGTATGCTCTGGCTAAAATGAAGCAGGAGCACCTGTTGCTCCCGCTGGATCACAGCAAGCTGCCGAATTTGAAGCATGTAGATGCTCATTTTCTGAACCTTTCGTTTGACCCGAAAAACCAATACTCTGTGCCGTATTTTTGGGGTACGGTTGGGATTGTGTTCAACCCGGAGCTAACGAAGGGAATTGATTTTCATAGCTGGGATGGTCTGTGGAATCCGAAGCTGCGTAACAACCTCCTGCTGGTCGATGGTGCGAGGGAAGTCGTGGGTATGTCGCTGAACAGCCTTCACTATTCCTTGAACGATACGAATGAGGCGCATTTGCAGCAAGCTTTAGCGAAGCTGGAGAAATTAGCGCCCAATGTCAAGGCCGTTGTCGGTGACGAGATTAAAATGCTGCTGGCAAACGAGGAAGCTGCTGCCGGGGTTGTATGGTCCGGTGATGCGTCCGAAATCATGGACGAGAACGACAAGCTGGATTACATCGTGCCGGATGAAGGCTCGAACCTGTGGTTTGATAACATGGTTATTCCGAAAACCGCCACCCATGTGGACGCGGCCCATAAGTTCATCAATTTCATGATGCAGCCTGATGTAGCCGCTCAAAATGCCGAGTTTGTAGGCTACTCCACACCTAACGCGGATGGAAAGAAGCTGTTGCCAGAGGATATATCCGGTGACGAGCGCTTCTATCCTCCATCTGAGATTACAGATAAGCTGGAGGTCTACGATAACCTCGGCAAGCGGATGCTGGCTCATTACAATGAATTGTTCCTGCAATTCAAAATGCATTTAAAGTAGGAGAGAGGCGGGGCGCGTGGATTCAGGTTTGAGCTTTAGAGGCCGCTGCGGGGGCGGATGGTGCTTCCCATCGCTGTTAAATTCCGATTTTTTTGATTTGAAGTATAAAGGTGAAAATCGGAATTTAAAGGCGAACGCTTACGCTTGTCCAGCACCATTCCGCCCCCTCCGCTGCGCTGTGCTTAAAGCTTGCACCCATGAATCCCTACGCCGATGGTGAGGGAGTAGTGGAAGAGCGAATAGGCCCTTGTACCACCTGTGCGGGTGGTTCAAGGGCCTATTTTGTTTACTCACCGTGCAAAAGCGGTGAGTATTGTTTTTAACCCTGCTGCTCCACACACGTTAGAGACTTGTGGGACTTTAAGGGGGTAGTAGCGAAGCGGGCCATTTGAATCTGGAGAAGCGGCAGCGTTCGCCTTTGCTGTGGGATTCTTACCTATAAATGTTTTATACAATCCAAAGAATCCCTCAGCAACAGCGATCGGAAGATCAAATGGACCGCGAAGCGCCTCCCCCACCTTAACTCCTCACAATCCCTTTAACAAACCTTTCTATTTTATCCAATCCCTGTTCCAGCACATCTTGTCCGTAAGCATAGGACAACCGAATGTATCCTTCGCCATAGGAGGAAAAGGCATCTCCGGGCACGACAGCCACCCCATGTTCTTCCAGTAGCTTCAGGGTGAAATCCATCGAGCTTAAGCCAAAATGGGCGATGGAAGGGAATAGATAAAAGGCTCCCTCGGGCTTTTCAAGCGGAATGCCCATGTCCGTTAGCCTTCCGTGCACATAATCACGGCGCTTGCGGTATTCCTCGCGCATCGGAAGTGCATCGTCGACACCGACGGTTAAGGCTTCCAGCGCAGCATATTGGCTGATTGAGCTGGCACAGGTCACATTGTACTGATGAACCTTGACCATGTGCTGTGTAATTGCAGCAGGTGCAAGCGTAAAACCAATCCGCCAGCCCGTCATGGAGTGCGATTTGGATAGGCCGTTGATGACGATGGTGCGTTCCCGCATGCCTGGAAGGGCAGCAATAGACACGTGTGACGCATCGTAAATTAGTTCGCTGTATATCTCATCTGAAATGATAAACAGATCACGGTCTCTCAGCAAATCCGCGACGGCTTCCAGCTCTTCGCGGCTCATCACTCGTCCGGTTGGGTTCGAAGGATATCCGAGGATGACGGCTTTCGTCCGTTCGGTCAAATAAGGCTCCAGTACCTCAGCAGTCAGCTTAAAGCCGCTTTTGCGGGTATCAGCCAGCACGGGCACCCCGCCTGACAAGCGAATCAAAGGCTCGTATCCTGGATAGATGGGCACAGGCAAAATGACTTCGTCACCAGGTGACAAAATCGTACGCAGGGCAATGTCCAGCGCTTCGCTGGCTCCGTTCGTTACGATAACCTCATCCTGTCCACGGTAATTCAGTCCGTATTTATGGGCTACAAACGCCGCGGCCGCTTCCCGTAGCTCGGGCAGTCCCGGGTTTGGCGTATAGGATGTGCGTCCTTCGTTAATCGCCCGGTGGGCGGCCTCCATAATATGCGAAGGGGTAGGGAAATCTGGCTGTCCAATCGTTAAAGACAGGGTTCCGGGCAATGCGGCCACTTTATTGGCAATTTTGCGGATGCCGCTGATTTGAATGTTTTTAACCTGATCGTTAAGCAAGTGCTCCATAGCGTATGTGCCACCTTTTTCTGTATTAGAACAAGTTTACAATAATTTGATCAGATTATGCTACGGCAGGAGCCATTCATTTTACATAATTCAGGTACTGGTTTGACTATTTTATGGTATGTTTAAACATGGAATATATATTGTAAGCGTGATCATAGCTAAAATTGGGAGGAGTGCGTCTTTTGATGAAACAAGAATACATAGCAGTAACGTTACCCAGGAAATTAAGAAGGTTTGGGGTTGCATGGCTCAGTGTGGCACTGGTGCTGTCGGGTGGAGGGCCGGGGTTACTGTCCGATGGAAAAGCTTCAGCAGAGCCTGCATCTTTAGTAGAAACGGGGGTACAATCATCACCCACGACTGTGGGGGCCAGTGTATACGCAGATGTCTATGTGCCGGATAAGCTCCGTATCCATGATATACAGGGAGCAGCCCATCGTTCACCTTATGAGGGGAAAAAGGTAACGAATGTCGAAGGAATTGTGACGATGGTGAAGGGAAGCAGCTTCTTTATGCAGGAGGCGGACGATAAGGTGGATCAGGATGAAAGAACATCCGAAGCCATTCTAGTGTACAAGCCTGGCAGCGGTGTGCAGGTTGGGGATGAGGTACAGGTCAGCGGCTCGGTGAAGGAATATACGGAAAGAACCTACGCCAGCAAGCCAGTCGACCTGACGACCACAGAAATTGTAGCTTCTTCGGTTTCGGTGGTCGCCAAGGACCGTCCACTGCCGTCTCCGATTTTGCTTGGAACAGAGGGGCGTGTGATGCCAACATCTGTTGTGGATAATGACGGAATGACGTTGTTCGATCCGAAGGAGGATGGTTTGGATTTTTTTGAAAGTCTGGAGGCCATGCGTGTAGAGTTGAAGGATGCACGAGTCATCGGCCCTTATGGTTATGAAATTCCGGTCAGGATTGATAACGGGACGAACACAGGCGAGGTATTGACCGAAGCAGGCGGATTGATGCTGACTGAAGCAAGTTTGAATCCGCAGCGGATTTTGATCGACGCCAAGCCGCCGGTTCCGTTGAAAACAGGAGATCGTTTTGCGGGTCCCATCACGGGAATTGTGAGCTACAGCTTTAGTAATTTCAAGCTGTTGCCGGAGCGTCTGCCAGATATTGTGTCAGGGGGTCTCCAGCCAGCCAACACACGTCTGGTACAGGATGATCGTAAGCTGACGGTCGCTTCCTTTAACGTGGAAAATTTCGATCCCGGTGACGGAAAACGGATTGAACAGCTCGGACAGGCCATCGCTGTGAATTTAAATCATCCGGATATCGTAGGACTGTTGGAGGTTCAGGATAATAATGGTGAGAAGGATGACGGCACCACAGATGCTTCGGAAAGCTTTCGGGTGCTGATTAAGGCGATTCGTGCTCATGGAGGGTCGGAATATGCTTTTACAGATATAGCACCTGAAAATAACAAGGATGGCGGCGCTCCCGGCGGCAATATTCGGGTCGGCTTCCTCTACAATCCGCAACGTGTCAAGCTGACGGACAAACCGAAGGGAGATTCGGTTACATCGGTGACCTATGGAGAGCAGGGGCTTTCTCTCAATCCCGGTCGTATTGCTCCGCTGAATGCGGCATTTGAATACTCACGCAAGCCGTTGGCCGCTGAATTTGAGTTTGACGGTCAGCAGGTGATTGTGATCGCGAACCATTTTAATTCCAAAGGGGGCGATCTGGCGCCATTCGGAGGGATTCAGCCACCCGTACGAAGCAGTGGAATACAGCGGGCGAAGATTGCAACGATTGTGAATGGTTTTGTGAAGTCGGTGCTGGCTCAAAACCATCAGACGAATATCGTCATATTGGGAGATTTAAATGATTTTCAATTTTCCGAAACGCTCGCTTTGGTCCGGGGACAGGAATTGACGAATCTGGTAGATAAGCTGGATGAGAAGGAGCGGTATTCGTATATTTATGAGGGGAATTCGCAAACACTGGATCATTTGCTGGTCAGTCCGTCCATAAGTGAATCATCCGTGCTGGATATTGTTCATATCAATGCAGATTTTAGCGCCGCGGACGGGCGGGTAAGTGATCATGATCCATTGGTTGCTCAAATTGGCTTGCCACGCCAAACAGAGGAACCGCCAACAGATGGCGAGAGTGGTCGGAATAAAGATGATGACGATGATCAGCAGGAGAGCAATGGCAGCAACAACACCGGGAACCATAGTAGTGGTAACGCGAGTGGAACGACGAATAACGGACAGGGTGAGACTGCGAATAGCGGGCAGAACGGTAACGGTTCGTCAGGCGTTAATGTGGTGCAAGCCAAGTCCATAGTGACAGAGCAAAACGGACTGAAAAGAGCAGTTGCACAGGTACCAGCCGCTGATATACTAAATGCGATTCGGAACGGGGCGAACGGTACGCTCGTAGTCCGTGCAGGGGAGCAAGCGGATGCTAAGCTATTCGAAGTGAATCTAAACGGAGATGCTTTGGGGGCCGTCTTGAATGACCGTATTCACACCCTGCGAGTAGAAACGCCACAGGGAGGCTATGAAGTAGCAACAGGTCGTTTGTCTGTTCAAAAGCTGGCTAACACCTGGCAGGTGCCTGTAAAACAGATTTCCTTGAGCTTTACGGTTACGCCGAACGAAGGATTGGCTAAACGCACAGATATTCCGGCAGGGCGCAAGCTGGTGCGAGCTGTTGATGTTGTGGCGGAGTTACGAAGCGAAGATGGACGCAAGCAGTCGTTGGCAGGTAGCGATAATATCGGTAAAGGGTATGAACGTTATCTTCTACGTGTTCCCGCAACGGTAGATACGAGCCAGCTTGCTGTAGTGAAGGTATCTACCAGCCAAGCCGGACAGTTGTCCTATCATCCGGTTCCGTTTACCGCTTCTGGTGAGGAACTGACTGTGTATGGACGTTCGGGTGGAACCTATGTCGTGCTGGATGGCGGGGAAACTAATGTAAGCAGATCGTTCAGCGATATTTCCGGTCATTGGGCGCAGCAGGACATTACACGCTTGGCTACGCGTCTGATTGTGGCAGGGGCAAATCAGTCAGCGTCCACGGCTAATGAGACTGGTGAGATGGGTTTATCGAACGTACGCTTTGAGCCGAATGGTCAGGTACAACGCTCGGAGCTGGCTGCGATGCTGGTTCGTACGCTTGGACTGGAGCATTCAGATCGCAGGGTGAAGGGCTTTGACGATGTGCAGCCGGAATTGTGGTATGCGGATTCGGTGCGTACCGCAGCCGCTGCTGGACTGATCAATGGCTATGCAGACGGCAACTTCAGACCTGATGCTCCGGTATCGAGGGAGGAGCTGGCTGTGATTGTAGAGAGAGTCTTGCGCTTCGCCGGAACTACGGAAGATACAGCGGCAGGAAGTGCCTCAGCGTCATTATCAGATGCACAAGCCATTTCTACATGGGCAGCTCCGGCTGTCAATACTCTGTCCAGCGTGGGCATAATGAAGGGAGACGGGAAAGGCCGTTTTGCTCCAACTGCATCGGTGACGAGGGCAGAAGCAGCGGCTGTATTATCTCGAACTCTGGATAAGTTGAATTGGGAACAGTAGTATAATGATTGAAATATCAGATTGATTGACTTTCTGCGGTAGTTAAGTTATCTTTTGTCGGAGAAGCAGCATAAAAAATTTGATTTTATAACTGATGAAGAGGTGAAATGGCATGGCAGTAACAGCCAAACAAATTTTTGTGAATTTACCAGTAAAAAATCTGCAACAGTCCATTGATTTTTTCACTACAATCGGATTTGAATTTAACGCGCAGTTCACCGATGAGTATGCAACCTGTATGATTGTCAGTGAACAAATATTTGTTATGTTGCTGGTTGAAGAACGTTTTAAAGCATTTACTACAAAAGAAATTTCGGATGCTACGAAAAGCACAGAAGCAATTGTAGCCTTATCGGTGGAGAGTCGAGAAAAGGTGGACGAAATTGTCCACAAGGCTCTGGAAGCCGGTGGAAAGCCTTCGAACGAACCTCAGGATCACGGCTTTATGTACGGATGGAGCTTTCAGGATATAGATGGTCATTTGTGGGAGTTCTTTTATATGGCAGAGCAGTAAGGGGACATAAAGCATATATAGAAACTAAAGTAACACCATGGAAAGTAAGCGATCCTAAAAGGATGGTTTGCTTTCTTTATTGTTATCAAATATCACCGGGGAGGAATCACTATGTCTAATGGAATAGCAGTCTATCCCATTCAAGCTCTGAACGATGCATTGACAGATACACTGACCCGGTTGTTGATTGACGTGGTGGCGGACGGTGCTTCTATTGGATTTTTACCGCCAATGGCTTATCAGGAAGCAGCAGCTTATTGGAAGAGTGTTCTTCAGGATAGTGTAGTCCTGTGGATTGCGGAGAAGGACGGTGTGCCTGTTGGAACTGTGCAGCTCCATTTGGCTACAAAGGCCAACGCAACTCACCGTGCGGAAATTGCGAAGCTCATGGTGCATCCGTCCGGGCGCAGGCTTGGGATTGCGCGTCAACTGATGCAGGTTGCGGAAGAGGAGGCGCTGCGTCAGGGCAGAACGCTGCTGGTACTGGATACGAGGGTGGGCGACCCTTCCAATAAGCTATACGAATCTATCGGATTTGTGGAAGCGGGCGTGATTCCAGGGTATGCCCAATCGGCTGGCGGTCAACTGGACGCTACCCGATTTTATTACAAACCACTAAATCCGTATCTGAGCCGTTGCTGATGATTTGGCGAATAACGATATTATATACAGGTAATAATAGCTTGTTATACGATTTCATATTCTTTTCCGCTTTTATTCGACTGGAAAAGCAAGGGAATGGGAACGTATAATGAAATGAGGACCGTCTAAAGGGTCTCTTTATGTCAATTCGGCTGGTCCGGATTGAAGATCGTAGTATATACAGCGGAGGAATCGAAGAATATGAGGCTGGAGCATGATTTTCTAGGTACCAAGGAAGTGCCGTCAGACGCCTATTACGGTGTACAAACACTGAGGGCAAAAGAGAATTTTCCAATTACCGGTCAACGGCTGCATCCTGAGCTGATTAAAGCCATGGCGATCGTCAAAAAGGCAGCAGCAACGGTAAACATGGAGCTGACCCGCTTGCATCGTCCCAAGGCGGAGGCCATTATTCAGGCAGCTGACGAGGTGATTCAAGGGCAGTTGCATGACCATTTCATCGTCGATCCGATTCAGGGCGGCGCAGGCACGTCCATTAATATGAATACAAATGAAGTGATTGCGAACCGGGCGTTGGAGCTGATCGGCAAGCAGCGTGGAGATTATCAGGAGATTAGTCCTAACAACCATGTCAACATGGCGCAATCGACAAACGACGCTTTTCCAACGGCTGTCCATCTGGCTGTTCTAAGTATGATTGACAAGCTGTTGGTCACCATGAGTGAGCTTCAGGAGGCGTTTTCCCGTAAAGCGAAAGAGTTTGACAGTGTGATTAAAATGGGCCGAACCCACTTGCAGGATGCAGTACCGATCCGGCTGGGACAGGAGTTTCAGGCTTATGCGCGTGTGCTGG
Source organism: Paenibacillus sp. LT-B23 (assembly GCF_059417685.1). NCBI lineage: Bacteria > Bacillati > Bacillota > Bacilli > Caryophanales > Paenibacillaceae > Paenibacillus > Paenibacillus sp. LT-B23. The sequence goes on from NZ_JBSQBM010000033.1 coordinate 19,388, forward strand.
GCCGTGATATCGGACGTGTCCGTGCCACGAAGCTGCATTTGCTGACGGTCAATATGGGCGCAACTGCGGTAGGTACCGGCTTGAACGCAGATCGTCGTTATATTCAGCGTGTCGCCGAGGTGCTAGCGGAAGTAAGTGGTTTCCCTGTGGAGGCTGACGAAAATCTCGTCGATGCCACTCAAAACACAGATGCCTATACGGAAGTGTCTGCTGCGTTAAAAATTTGCATGATGAACATGTCCAAGGTGGCAAATGACATCCGCCTGATGGCCTCAGGGCCGCGTGCTGGTCTCGGAGAGCTGAGCCTGCCCGCCCGTCAGCCGGGTTCATCTATTATGCCGGGTAAGGTAAATCCGGTAATGTGTGAGGTCATCAACCAGATTGCTTTTCAGGTCATTGGGAATGATCATACGATCTGTCTCGCTTCCGAGTCTGGTCAGCTAGAATTGAATGTGATGGAGCCTGTGCTTGTCTACAACCTGCTGCAATCGCTGGAAATTATGAAGCAGGGCTTTCATGTCTTCCGCATTCATTGTGTGGACGGAATTGAAGCGAACGTGGAGCGGTGTCGTGAATATGTCGAAAACAGCGTAGGCATTATTACCGCGCTCAATCCCCACCTTGGATATGAGGTCGTATCACGCATTGCCCGTGAGGCGATTACAACTGGCAAATCGGTACGCGAGTTGTGTCTGTTGTATAATGTACTGACTGAGGAAGAGCTGGACATTATTTTGGACCCGTATCAAATGACTCAGCCGGGTATTGCCGGAGAATCCCTGCTGAATCGGGAATAATAGTGCGGAGTTTAGAATGCAGGCAGCTTTGAGGCAAAATGAAGACAGCCCCGTCGAATCCGGCGGGGCTGTCCTTATGTAACACAAGTGTCAGCGCGTGATAAAGTGGAATGTCTTGAAAAGGAATACACCGCTGCACGCCTACTGTAGAAAAGGGGAAGAGGAATGCTGCTGGAGCAATTATCGGCATATAAGGAATTAGGAATAGGACTTATTGTACTCCTACTGTTACTTATACTCATCATCAGAGGACTGGTACGTCGGCGCAGAAATCGGATTTTACGTGATCTGGACCCGCGAAAAATCGGAATTCAGGATATAGACAGGATGGAGGATGGCTCGGAATTTGAGCTTTATCTGCAACGCTTGTTATCTGCGCTCGGCTATAAGGACATCTACAAAACGACCAGTAGCCGGGACTTTGGAGCGGATCTGGTGTTTACAGACCGTGAAGGTGTCAGAGTTGTGATTCAGGCCAAGCGTTATGCAGTACAAAACCCGGTCGGCTTGGGCGCGGTGCAGGAAATTTACACCTCCATGCGTTATTATGCGGCAGACAAGTCTGTCGTTATCACTTCCGGACGCTACACGGAATCCTGTAAAACACTCGCTGCTGTTAACGGAGTTAAGCTATTGGATCGCGACGATCTGGTGGACATGATTGATCTGTTCAAGGCTAAACATCGTGAGGAGGTCATGGATCTCATAGAAAGTAAAACCGATGTGATGGCCTCGAAATGGAGCAAGAGCAAATGATAAATGGGAAATATCACCTCATTATACTTCTCCCAATACAATGAATTTACAGAAAACCTTATGAAAAAAAATGCCTTTATAACCGATATAAAGATGTTGGGGATTTGCAAATTATGCTGAGGTGATATGTCATGAAGAAACGAGTTCAGTTATTAACATTGAGGTGGGTTCCCATTGTCACTATTTTTGCATTACTGCTGGGTGCATGTGGACAGCCAGCAGCACAAACCAAGGAGCAACCGATTAAGGTAGGAATTGTACTGTCAGATATTGGTCTGGGTGATCAGTCTTATAGCGACGCTGCTTTTCGGGGTTTGGTCAAGGCACGGGACGAGGGGAAAATTGTTTTTGAATATCGGGAAATTTCCAAAACCAAGACATATGATGCTGCTTTTGAACAGCTTGTTCAAGAAAAATCCGATTTGATTATCGGATTGGGGTATATGGTGAAAGAAAGTCTGGAAACCGTTGCAAAAAAATATCCGGATCGCAAATTTGTAATTGTGGATGAAAAATCGGATTTACCTAATGTGGCTTCCATTACTTTTAAAGAAGAAGAGGGCAGCTTTTTGGCAGGGGTCGTTGCAGGAATGGCAAGCCGAACCGATCAGGTGGGTTTTATCGGGGGAGTGGAGTCTCCGCTGTTGAAAAAGTTTGAGGTTGGATATCGGGCAGGGGTTCGCTCCGTTAAGCCTGATGCCAAGGTTACCGCTACGTATGCGGGAGATTTCGGCAAGGCGGAGCTGGGCTCGGAGATAGCGCGCGACATGATCAATCAGGATCGAGTTGATGTGATTTATGCGGCGGCAGGTCTTACAGGTGTGGGTGCGCTACAGGAGGTGCAAAAGCAGCAAAAGTTTGCAATCGGGGTCGACAGCGACCAGTTCTTCATTGCGGAAAAAGCAGTAGTGACCTCCATGATTAAAAATGTGGATGTCGCCATTTACACGGCAGTCAAAAGCTTTGCAGATCATCAAAGAAAATTTACGGACCAGAATATGGTGTTCGGTCTTACGGAAGAAGGCATAGGTTTGGCGCCTATTCGTATTTTGACATTGAACCCGGAGCAGCAAAAGCTGCTGGATGACTTGAAGGAACAGGTCAAGTCCGGCAGTCTTACTGTGCCCACCCAATAAATTTTCGTAAAACGGAGGATGATTCCTGATGAAACTGCAAGGTAAACTGGTGCTTAACGCGATGGTTTCCCTGATCGCATGCCTGGCTTTGGTGGCCTATATTATTTTTGAATTGATCCGTATCAACTCGCAAAGCAGTAGTCTCGTTCCAGCCATGCTGAATGTACAGCAGCTCAATGCTTATTTGATTCAGTCAGGACAGGCGCTGCAAAACTACTCTTCTTCTATGACAGAGAGCAACAAAACGGATGTGCAAAATCAACTGAGTCAGGCGGAAAAAACGATTGCTTTGCTTTCGCAAGGCATGATGCAGACCGAAGCGCAGCAAAAGCGTCTGAATACCGTTAAAACGAAATTCAGCGAATTGAAGGCTGCGACGGATAAAGCGATGAGCACGGGAAGCAGCCCTGAATCCAAACGTAATGCGATGCGTGTACAGGGGATCCAGAACGATGTGTTCATGCTGGATATTCTAACAAAAGCGCGTTATGACGAATATACAGAGGAATTGACCAAGAGTATTCGTTTTACTTGGCAATTGGCCTTGGCAGGAGCTGTTCTGCTTCTGGTGGCGGTCGGGCTATATAATACATATACATCCAGGCAGCTTGCCCTGAGAACTCGCAAGTTGACGGATGCCGCGAAGCAAATTGCCGATGGGAATTTGACGGTGCAGCTCGCGCAAACGAAGGGACGTGATGAGCTGGACGAGCTCAACGAATCGTTCCGGTTCATGATCGGGAACTTGCGTAACATTGTGCTCTCTATTGACCAGTCGGGAAATCGTGTTGATCTGATGGCTCGGGATATTGACCAGCATAATGAGACCATGAAGGAAATCGTGACGCAAGTTAGCACCTCAACAGAGGAACTGGCGATTGGTAGTCAAAAAATTGCTGAGGATCTGTCGACCACTGTTGGCGTTGTGGATGAGATGCAGCAGAAGTTTGAAGCGAATTTGTTGGAGACCAAGCAGTCCTCTACATATAGCGAAGACGCATTGCGTGTCATTGAGCAAGGTACACGTGTGATGAGCGATCAGCTACGCATTGTAGCGGAAAATCGTTCAGCGATGTCCGAGGTGGAGCAGACAGTCAAGGAACTGGAGGCCAATGCAGCCGAGATTACGACGATGACCGGTTATGTATCCGAGATTGCCAGCCAGACGTCGCTGCTGTCCTTGAATGCTTCAATTGAGGCTGCGCGTGCGGGTGAGGCTGGAAAAGGTTTTGCAATCGTAGCCAACGAAGTGAAAAAGCTGGCAAATCAGTCGGAGTCGGCTGTGAAGCAAATTTATACCGCAGTCGAGGGCATTACGCAGGCTATGAACAAGGTGAAGACCTCTGTGGCGCATAGTCAGGAGCTATTCCGTGAGCAGGAGAAGGCAACGTCGTCCACCGGGGAATCGTTCACTGAGATAAGCGGCAAAGTACAGCAAATTGCCAGCCAAGTCAGCAAGCTGTCGACAGACATGAATGTATCTCGGGAACTGAGCGTACAGGTACAGCAAGCCATTGAGAACATCAGCGCGATTACCCAGCAATCCGCTGCAGGCAGCGAAGAAATTACCGCCTCTACCGTGGAGCAGAAGCGTTCCTTTGAGGAATCGGCTGAGAAGGTGAAAGAGCTTCGTCAGATTCGTGAGGAGATGCAACGGGAGCTGGATCGTTTTCAGGTGGAAAAAACGGGCTAAGCAACACGAATTCAACACATTTTTTGGCTATACGATAGATACAGGATAAACCCAAAGAAGAAGTCTTACCCATGCAGGGAGGCTTCTTCTTTTTTATTGAAAGTGTCTAATGATTGACAATAATAGCCATCTTTTATTGCTCTCTGTAGAGTTAATAGGCAGGGAATTCCACATCCTGCGTCAAATAGATTTAAGGGAGTATATGTTACCTGTACGTTGTTGGCAAGGGATGCTGGAAAACGAAGTCCGGAAGGATGAATTTACGGGAATGCTGCGATTAAAGCTTCGATTGATTCTGAAAAATAAACAGACAAGGCTCATTCTGCTACTCACTCTAAGTGTATCACTCATTATTAGTGTGATCGGCTTGCTATCGTATTCGGGATATCGCAAGGGTTTGGATACCGAATTGAACACACCGAACATAGAGCTGCTGCAAATTAATCTGGATGTGACCAACAGGGCATTTCGGGAGTCCGATAATAAGGCGCTGGATGCAGCCTATTCCCCGGATGTAGAGGCATTTGCACGTTTACAAACAGATGGGAAATCACTGTCAAATAATGTTCCCGTCATCAAACGGCTACAGAAATACTTGAAAGCCCTTTCTTCGCATGAAGAGATTCATTCGGCTGAAGTTATTTCTTTGGAAAAGCATGCTCTCGTATCCAGCGAATACGGCTATGTACCCGATTGGGACCAAGCGCCGGATACGACTTGGGTTCCCTGGATTCGGGACATTCAAAAGAAGCCATTACTGATTAAGCGAAGATGGTACGGCACGAATCATGAAAATGGAACGGTAGAACTCCTTTCGCTGGCAAGACCCGTGGTAAAGGATGGGCAGGTCATCGGCGCGGTGCTGATCAATCTGGATTATGATCGCTTTTTCTCCAAGCTGTATATTCATTTATCCAACTCGCAATATGTGTACGATCTGGAGGGTGAGTTGATCTATCCCAAGTTAAAATCGTCTGTACCCTTACACGAAATGGACAGGGTTTTGAAAGAGCTGGATGTGAGCCCCTATGCTTATGTGGAGGTAGGAGGGATGGAGTATATGGCGAATCAGACCTTTTCAGATGTGACGGGCTGGCGTCTGGTATCGCTTGTTCCTATGGACAAGCTGCTGAAGCATGTCAAGCTGGCGCGCAACATGATGTTGTGGTTGGCCTTTATTTCCATACTGGCGGGTTGCTCAGCGGTCTACTATTACAATTATGCGGCGTTTCGCCCTATGAAAAGAATTAATAGCCTGTTAAATTCAGGCTACAAAGGAACGCGCCAAGGTGGATTGTATGATCTGGAGCCGGTAATTGGCAAGCTGGTTGGAGAGTTCCATCGCAAATCACTGGTGGTGGAGCGAAGTCTACCGGAGTTGCGTTCCAAATACATGGAAGATGTCATCCAGCGTAGAATGGGCATACAGGAAATGCGTATGAAATGGGAACAGTATTTTTCCGATTGGGACGGCAGCTCTTTGGCTGTGATGATCGTGTCAATCGATCGGTATTCTACTTGGGCAGCAAGCTTTCCAGAGGAGGATAAAATGCTGCTCAAATATGCGCTGAATAATATTTTGCTGGAATGGCTTGAACCTCACTGGAAGGCGGTAAGCGCGCCAGATGAGGAAAGCGGGTTCGTTGTACTACTACAGTTAAGTGAGAGCGAAGATGAAGCTATAACTGGGACTGAGACTGGGGCTGATGCCGATGTTACAGACAGCATTCTGCTCCGCAAAAGCGCAGACAGGCTGATTCAGGTTGTGGATGAGCATCTTCCCCTGACTATTTCCATAGGAATGGGTCCTGTATTCTCCGATATCCATGAGTTACGTCAGTCATTTGTAAAGGGGAAAGAAGCCCTTGGTTTGCGTTTGTATGAGGGATATGGATGTTCGCATATGAGCACGGACAGCATGGGGATGGACATGGATGTTACAGAGTATTTTAGGCCAGAAGAGCATACTCATGTTTCAACAGCGGTGGAAAACCGGAATATGGAAATCATTCGTGCCGTGGAGTCACAGGAGGCCGGGGCAAGTATCGAGCTGATCAGTCAATGGGGAGAAGAACTTCGTCTTCACAGGACCTCCCCGGTGCAGGTGCATCTGTCTGTTCATGAACTGATGGAGGAGCTGCTGAAATGGTGCATGACTCATGGTGTGACGCCGCCGGACAAGCTTGTTGATTACCACTGGAATCAGATTCAGACGCTTGATCTTGCAGATATCGAGAAGCAAATGTATTCGATTGTAGCTGATATCGGCGAAAAACTCTCTGGACACAGACAGTCCAAGGAGTTTGTACGTGTACAGGAGATGATCGATTACATGGAGCATCATTTGCATTTAAATATTGGGCTTCAGGAAATTGCAGATCAGGTCCATATGAGCGTGTCGTCGGTGAGCAGTATGTTCAAGGAAGAGACAGGCAGTACCGTATACGATTACTTGACTGGTTTGCGAGTGAAAACAGCGTGTGCATTACTGTGTGAAACACATCTGAAAATTGCAGAGATTGCTGATCAGGTGGGCTACCGGAATGAGAACAGCTTTATCCGTGTATTCCGGAAGCATAAACAGGTGACCCCCGGGAAATTTCGGGAAATCAGCAAATGTTCCAATAGATATGCAGATCCGCCAAAAGGTCGGTATTTTGGGGATTTGGAAGATAAATTCGAAGATTAAGCGATAGCTGTAGCCCCCGCGTTGCGGTACATTGACTTCATGTAAACGCAAATATCATGACTGAAAACGTCTGGGGGTGAAAACGGGTGCGTGACTGGCCCAGTTCATTTTTTGGAAAAGAGGAAGCGTAATGAAGAACAAGCCATGGCAAAAATATGTGCTGGTTGCGGCGGGAGTGGCTTTTCTTTCTGCCTTGAGTATCAGTGAATATGTGGATCAACACGCTTTGCGTGACCACAGTGGTGCATTTCCTGTGAAGCCCATCACGCTCGTCGTTCCTTATGCGGCGGGCGGTGGTACAGATATCACGGCAAGAGCATTGGCGAAAGCAGCCGAAAAGCATCTCGGCCAGCCGATCATCGTCGTTAACCGGACGGGTGGAGGCGGTTCGGTCGGTCTGATGGAAGGGGCTGAGGCGCAGGCGGACGGTTACACTGTAACGTATCTGGTTGCGGAGCTGACCACACTGCCACATCTGGGACTGCTGCCCCTTACCTATGAGCGCTTTAAACCGCTGGTCCAAACCAATATGGACCCTTCTGCCATCACGGTTAGAGCGGATGCTCCCTGGACGACGGCCGAAGCATTTCTGGAGGACGCTCATGCTCATCCTGGCAAGCTGAAAATGGGCAATGCAGGCACGGGGAGCATCTGGCACCTCGCTGCTGCGATGCTGGAGCAAAAAAGCGGAGTCCGCTTTACCCATATTCCCTATGAGGGAGCTGGGCCAGCCGTTTCAGCGTTGATGAGTGGCTTCGTGGATGCTGTGCCGGTCAGTCCTGCCGAAGTGAAAAAGTATGTGGACCAAGGGAAGCTACGCATACTGGCGATACAGGCAGACACCGTTTCGGAAGCGTTTCCAAGTGTGCCGACGTTACAGCAGGCTACTGGGCTGAGTGTACATTTTATCGGGACTTGGAGAGGGCTGGCTGTGCCCAGGGATACGCCGGATGAGATTGCTCAAACCCTGGCGGACGCACTGATCAAGGGGACGAAAGATGAGGAATTCAGGGAAGAAATGCGTAAGCATGGATTGGGGCTACGTGTTAAGGATGCAGAAGCATTTGCACGGCAGTTGAAGGAGAGCCATGAAACTTTCGCAAGGTTGATTCCCGAATTAGGCTTGAGCCGCAAGTAATACGGCCTTGTTTTTGCGCTGGCAAAAACGAAAGGGTTGAATGAAGTTATGAAAATCAAGCAAAGCATTGATAAAATTCCGGGCGGCATTATGTTGGTGCCGCTGTTTATAGGAGCATTGGTTCATACATTTATACCGTGGGCCGGGGACTACTTTGGATCGTTTACGAAGGGACTAATGACGGGGACGGTGCCGATTTTGGCGGTGTGGTTTTTTTGTATGGGCGCTTCCATTGATATACGAGCTACGGGGACGGTATTACGTAAATCAGGTACGCTTGTATTAACCAAAATCGCAGTTGCCTGGGTAGTGGCTATCATAGCATCCAAATTGCTACCCGTCGGCGGCGTGGAAAGTGGGTTGTTTGCGGGCCTGTCGGTATTGGCGCTGATTTCCTCCATGGACATGACGAATGGTGGGCTATACGCCTCCATTATGCAGCAATATGGTTCCAAGGAAGAGGCAGGGGCATTCGTGCTGATGTCCTTGGAGTCGGGTCCGTTAGTGACCATGCTCATTTTGGGCAGTACGGGATTGGCCGTTTTTGAGCCGCAGGCATTTGTGGGGGCGGTATTGCCGTTTCTGGTCGGGTTTATGCTGGGGAATCTGGATCACGATTTTCGTAAATATTTTGGGAGCGCTACGCATGCGCTTATTCCGTTTTTCGGTTTTGCACTGGGCTGTTCCATCGATCTGAGTGTGATTGTCCAAACTGGCTTGCTCGGTATTATATTGGGCATCGGCGTCATTATTATTACAGGCATTCCCCTGATCCTGGCGGATAAATATATCGGCGGCGGCAACGGTACAGCAGGACTTGCAGCCTCCAGTACTGCAGGTGCAGCGGTAGCGAATCCGGTCATTGTTGCGAATATGAAGCCAGAGTTCCTGCCCGTAGCGCAATCCGCAACTGCGTTAGTAGCCGCTTCGGTCATTGTTACCTCTATATTGGTGCCTATTCTAACAGCTTACTGGTCCAATTATGTTAAACGCAAAGGAGAATCGAAGGGAGCAGGCCCTGTAAATCCAGGTGCCAATGTCCCTAAATAAAGTTCGGATGATCCCGGATCGGATGATCCCGGATCGGATGATTCAAGATCATTTCCTGAGTCTCTCCATTACCCGGGAAATGCTTTTGCAGATACATCTTATATTTTCACACCACAAACTTGTCCTAAAACGCTTCCGCAAACATACATATGTAAGCAGAGGAGCGTGATGGAATTGGAAAACAAGGTGCGTCGCTACTATCAGTTAAAGCAGAAGCAAAAAGAAATTGAAGGCGAATTGACTGATTTGCGTAATGACATTACAGCTCATTGTGCGCAGCAGGGAGTGGCAGATTGGGAAATTGGCAGCTACCGGGTCAAAGTTGTGCAGCAGCACCGCAAGGAATACGATCATACCAAGCTGTATGATTCACTGCCTGATCCGCAGCTATGGCGCTTGTTTTCCAAACCGGATACTTCGAAGATTGCCAGTTTACTCAAGCTTAATGTCATTGCAGAGGAGCAAATCAAAGATGCTGTTTCCCTCAAAACAGTGACGCTATTGCAGGTGGATAAAAAATAAAATGTAGATCATAGCGTTACTTTATAAAGTGCTGTAGCCTCAGAAAGGTTGTTCGGTATGCGTCCGAATAGCCTTTTTGGTGTCTGCTAGTAAAAGTTGGTTGAGACGGGGGAAGCATACATTGAACACGGAGACTGCTGTCAGTAAAGTATTTTTATATGTATTTTCAATGCTCGTTGCGTTGGCTTCCTGTCATGGGTTCATGTTGTACTGGATGTGGCAGTTGCCGGAGTTGGCACATGAATCTTCTGATTTGGAAAATGGCTTTGCTCTATTTGCCACAGGTATCGCTTTTGCCTTCATTGCTTTTGCTGTTCACCTGATTCTGCATATCCTGATCTTTGTCCATCTACTTCATCGGAACGACCATACTATGGATATGAAGGGGTTGCTGTTCCGCAAGAAATCAAGCAACAACGCAATCCTCCGTATCTGTCTGCTGATAATCCTGTTGATTTGGATCGTTTATGCTACCATTGTACATACAATTCCGCTGTTTTCGGTCATTAGTTTTACGCTGGTTTTTATCAATTATAGTATTTGGTTGTTGCAATTTTTGACGGAGAGACAAGGCAGGGAGGTTCGGTTGTAGGGATGTATCAAAGGGACAAGAAAAGAGCTGACTCCCGTTTGCGGTGGGGCCAGCTCTCCTTTACTGTTGTTATCCTTGGCCGTTAAGCACCTGCCGAAAGTAAAACCGATACGTATTATAAAGGAACGTTTGAAGTGGAAGCTGAACTTCTAACTGATATTTACTGATGATAAAAGGAAAGCGCGTCTTTCCTTTTTTCCGAAGCTCCCTGACTGTGTCCTCATTCATTTCTGTTGTTGTGGTAAGCTTCCCGATCAAAGTCTCCACATAAGGCCAGCAATGCTCCAGCAATAGCTGAAGGCATTCCTGATCGTCCTCCTGCTGATAGCGTTGAATATAATCTTGCAACTCTGTATCCACCTCCACGCTATATTCAGCTACTTATCGGACAAGCTTTTCCCCAGCCCTTTGAGAAAATGAATCCCAAAACCTATCGCCCGGTTTACATCCGGATCATTCATGGCCTTCATGAGATCGCGCAGGCGGGTCTTTTTGTTCTGTTTTAAATACTCTTCGGCTTCGTTCAGGCCTGTAGTGACGCTGCCCACCAGCTTTTTCATCAGCTCGGGGTCGACCTCGGACAGCATGCCGGCTGCTCCCATCAGATTGTTGATAATGTTTGTCACAGGCTTGCGCGTCGCTTGTCCTACAGCGATTTTGGCGATGCTTTCTTTGGCTTTCAGCATAGACTGAGCCGCTTCGAGAAGACCGCTATCGTGCAGCTCACGTACAATTTCGAGCGTCTTCTGCAATGCCGCCCCGTTGTCCGCCAGATCAGCAGTAAGCTGATCCAGCGATTGTTTATGTCGTTCTTCTTCTGTCAACACACGCTTTCGTACGATTGAAATAGGCTTAGCCATGAGTCCGACCTCCTTATTTTTGATCCACCAGATCGACGTAACCGGGACGATTCCATTTCCGCTCCACTTCAACCCCATTTTGCGGATGACGCTGTTTATAGCGCGGGTTGATACGCGGTAGCGGATTTTGACCGTCGACCTCCAAGATTTGCATTCGTACCTTGTTTTGCTTATAAGCTGGTGTGCGGGTAACCACATCGAATGCTCCGCCAGTTAACAAGTTCACGGCGCTGTCATGGCTACTGGAGTGCATAGGTACGTAGATATCAGTTCCATGCATCCGGTTAGTCACGAGCACACGCAGCTTCACGGCGCCATATGGCGATTCCAGACGAACCAGCGATCCGTCCTTGACTCCGCGTTCCTCCGCCAATTCCGGCGATACTTCCACAAATACACTTGGAAGCTTGAGCTGGATGCCTGGTGATTTGGTCGTCAGATTTCCTTCATGGAATTGTTCGAGCAGTCGACCGTTGTTTAAGGTCAGATCGAACTCAGCCGGGTATTGTTTAGGCGGTACATATTCGAAAAGACCAAGACGTGCCTTTTTATCCGGGAAGTTAAAGCCGTTGGTGTGTAGAAGTGGTGTGTTGCTGCCATCCGGCGATCCCCAGTGAAAGCTGTTCCAGCCTTCCAATACGTCATAATTACATTGGGAGAAAAATGGAGTGAGTGACGCCATTTCCTCAAAAATTTCACTTGGATGGCTATAATTCCAATCAAATCCCATGTGCTTGGCAAATTGGCTGAAAATCCACCAGTCCGGTTTGCTGTCTCCTACAGGTTTGAGCGCCTCATATAAACGCTGTACACGACGTTCGGTGTTCGTAAAGGTACCGTCTTTTTCGAGCGAAGGTACGGCTGGCAAAATGACATCCGCGAATTCTGCTGTTTTGCTCAGGAATACATCCTGAACGACGAGGAAATCCAAATTGGCCAGCATTTCCTGTGTATGGTTGGAGTCTGCATCCACCCACGCCATTTCTTCTCCGGCGATATACATCGCTTTTAGCTCACCTGTTTCAATGGCCTCCAGCATTTGGATATTGTCCAGTCCGCGTTGGCCTGGAATGTGTACCCCGTAGGCCGCTTCGAACTTGGCACGAATGTCATGGTTGGTGACAGGCTGATAGCCCGGGAAAATATCCGGCATCGTGCCCATGTCAGCAGCACCCTGAACATTGTTATGTCCTCGAAGCGGATACGCGCCTGCCCCTGGACGCATAAAGTTTCCGGTCACCAGCAGCAGGTTGGCAATCGCAATAGAGGTGTAGGAGCCTGCGATGTTTTGCGTCACACCCATGCCCCAGCAAATGGCAGTACCGTCGGCTTCATGGACCATAGTCGCTACCTCAATCAGCGTCTCTTTGGAAATGCCCGTTTCCTGCTCTGCAAATTCCAAGGTAAAGTTCTCCAGCAATTTCAAATATTCGGGATAAAAGTTTACATGCTTCTCAATGAATGTTGCGTCATGCCAGTTTTGATCAATGATGTACTTGGTTATAGCGGATAACCATACATAATCTGTACCTTGCTTCGGACGAATGAACAGATCCGCACGATCCGCCATCTCATGCTTGCGCAGGTCGACTGCGATCAGCTTTTGACCGTGCAGCTTATGCGCACGTTTAATACGGGTAGCCAGCACCGGATGTCCTTCTCCCGGCGCACAGCCGACCAGCATAACCAGTCCTGCTCTGGCAATGTCTTTAATCGTACCGCTGTCGCCGCCGATGCCTCCGGTGTGTTGCAGCCCCCATGAGGCGGGGGATTGGCAATACCGCGAACAGTTATCGACGTTATTCGTTTGGAATACCTGACGCGCCAACTTTTGCATCAGATAGTTTTCTTCATTTGTAAATTTGGACGAGGAAATAAAGCCGAGCGCTTCACCGCCATACGTTTCTTTAATAGCACCCATTTTGCTGGCCATCAGGCTTAATGCTTCTTCCCAGGTGGCTTCTACAAATTCTTCACCTTGACGAATCAAAGGGGTGGTCAAACGCTGATCACTGTTCACAAAATCCCAGCCGAATTTTCCTTTGACGCATGTTGAGATGCCGTTCACAGGTCCTTTAGAGGTAGGCTGCACCTTCAAAATTGTGCGTCCTTTAGTCCAAACCTCAAAGCTGCAACCTACGCCGCAAAAGGTGCAGACGGTTTTAGTTTTTTTCGTACGGGTTTCACGCATGGCTGCTTCTGCTTCGGAAATGGCAAAAATACCGCTATAGCCCGGCTCCACTTCCTTAATTAAATCTACCATCGGATTTAACAAGTCCTTCTCCATGCCGCTCATGAAGCCGGCTTCACCCAGCATGGATTTCTCCATCAAGGCATTACAAGGACAGACTGTTACACACTGACCGCAGCTGACGCACGAGGAATCGTTAATCGCAACACCATCATCCCAAATGACGCGAGGGCGTTCTGCTTCCCAGTCAAGAGAGAGGGTTTCATTGACCTGAAGGTTTTGACATACCTCTACACATTGGCCACAGGCAATACACTGATTTGGGTCATAACGGTAAAATGGATGGGACATATCGACTTCCGTCGGATCAACCTTGGGCTGATATGGATATTTTTGATGTTCAATTTCCATAAGCTCTGCCGTATTATGCAAGGAACAATTACCATTGTTGTTATCACACACGGTGCAGTAGAGGAGGTGATTTTCCAGCAACCGATCCATGGCCTCTGTTTGGGCTGCTTTGGCGCGGTCCGAGTTTAATTGAATATTCATTCCGTCCGTAGCGAGTGTCGAGCAAGAGCGAACGAGCTTGCCGTTGACTTCTACGATACAGGTATCACAGGTGCGGATCGGATCGACCTCGGGAACATAACATAGTTGGGGATGAGCGATATTGTTTTCGTTAATGACTTCAAGAATCGTTGTGCTGTTTTTGGTTTTCAGTTCCTGTCCGTTTAATGTAATTTTGATTGTACTTTCAATCACGGTTCAGGCTCCTTTCAGATTTGAAATGTAAAAATTAGAAATAAAAAAACTCCACCATAAACACAAGTGCTCGTGATGAAGCACTTGTGTTTATGGTGGAGTAGTGACCAAGCTCTAGGTCCTGGAGGCCAATCCGCCATATGTGTATGTATTAATAACAAACGGTACGCACCGCCTGTATATCAATAAATTGGATATGTCATTTTCTGCATGTCATCAGGTGTAACTATAACGTAAAATTTAAGATAGTTCAACGGTACATAATTAAAACTTTTAATTGATAATGATTATCGTTTGAGAAAACGAAAAATCATTGACAAACGTTCGAGGATTGCTAACAATAAGAATGTAATCTATTGCAGAGCATTCGTGAATGGAGTGTGCGTGGGAATCGCGTATACTTTATTTGTCGCAGCGCTTGTTAGCTGATTTTTCTATATCACATGTTGTGGGGACTCGTAGAATCCTGATGTAGATAAATTAACCGGCATTTAGCAGATTCTTCGATGTGTTCGATGGCGAAGGATTTGTTGTGATGTCGGTTTTTTGGTTCTGTATAAAATGAATTGAAGTTCACACGGTGCCACTACACATACGGATGATGCTTCCCATCGCTGTTGCCCCCAAATTTCCTGAATGAACGAACAATGGTGGAAATCTGGGGGACAGTTTATGCTTACGATGCGAGCTTTCCTCCGGAAAGCTTTCAGGCGACCGCTATCGCTTGTCCAGCACCATTCCGTTTGCTCCGTTTTTGATGTGAATTTCTCAAGTTCATTTTATACAGTTCCAATATAGGGTTTAGGTATTATTAATGAAGACGGATTGAGGTGAACGGGATGGCGAACCGGAGCGATGATCAATGGAATCGTCCGTTACGGGACTTGAGAATATCCGTCATAGACCGGTGTAATTTTCGGTGCCGGTATTGTATGCCGGAAGAAATCTTTGGCCATGACTATCCGTTTTTGCCAAAAGAAAAAATATTGACCTTTGAGGAAATTACCCGGCTTTCCCGTATTTTTGTCTCTCTAGGAGTTACCAAGCTGCGCATTACGGGCGGCGAGCCGTTACTGAGAAAGGACCTGTCCTCGCTCATTCATTCGTTAACTCAACTCGAAGGAGTTGAAGATATTGCTATGACCACGAATGGCGTATTTCTTCCTAAATATGCTGTACCGCTTCGAGAAGCGGGATTGAAGAGAGTGACAGTCAGTTTGGATTCGCTCGATGATGATCGCTTCCGCCGGATGAACGGAGGAAGAAGCAGCGTGCGATCCGTGCTGGATGGTATTGATGCGGCAGCACAAGCAGGGATGCAGGTGAAAATAAATATGGTTGTGCAAAAGGGCTTCAACGATCAGGATATTGTGCCTATGGCCAACTATTTTCAAAAGAAAAAACATATTTTACGGTTTGTTGAGTTTATGGATGTAGGTAACACCAATGGCTGGAAATTGGATCAGGTCGTTTCCAAGCAGCAGATCATCGAAACCATTCATAAGCAAATGCCGCTGGAGCCTGTCCCGCCCCATTACAAAGGCGAGGTAGCGACGCGATACAGGTATCAGGGCGGCGAAGGGGAAATTGGCATTATTTCGTCCGTTACGGATGCCTTTTGCTCCACATGTACACGGGCGAGGATTTCCGCTGAAGGCTCCTTGTACACATGCTTATTTGCTTCTCAAGGGTACGAGCTGCGGGGGATGCTACGTTCTGAACAGTCCGATGATGAGATAAGAGCTTACATTGAGCGTGTGTGGAGAGGGCGTACAGACCGCTATTCGGAGGAACGGCTGAACCATACGCAGCAATTAGCATCCAAAATTGAAATGTCACACATCGGCGGGTGAACCGAAAAGCCAGCCTGCCATAAACAAGGGAGTTGAGCACATGGAAAAGTCGGCTGAGATCAAACGCCAGATTCTCCGTTATCGTGACGGTCAGATCAAGCGTGATGAGGACACTGTGGTGACGGAGCATCCGGTGACGATCAAAATCAATCAGCAGGAATTTGCCACCATGGTTTGTACACCGGAGTATGTGGAGGATATGGCAGTAGGCTTTTTAGCCTCGGAAGGTGTCATTCAACAGTATGATGATATCGAAGATATTTGGGTTCAGGAAAAAGAAGGCTTTGTTCATATCAAAACCCGGCGGATGAATGAGTTCTATCAAAACTTTCACTCCAAACGGTACATTACCTCCTGCTGTGGGAAAAGCAGACAGGGCTTCTACTTTATGAACGATGCCAAAGTGGCAAAAAGAATGAACGACACCCATGTCATGCTGTCTTTTGACGACTGCTTCCGCCTGATGAACTTAATGCAAAACTCGGCGCACACGTTTCAGGAGACCGGGGGCGTTCATAATGCCGCACTGTGTGACAAGGACGGAATCATTCTGTCGAGAATGGATATCGGCCGACACAATGCGCTGGATAAAATCTATGGATATTGCCTCAAGCATGATATTGTATTACAAGATAAAATCATTGTATTCAGTGGGCGCATTTCGTCTGAAATTTTGTTGAAGGTCGCCAAGATTGGCTGTGAGGTAGTGTTGTCCAAGTCGGCTCCGACAGAGCTTGCGCTTGAATTGGCAGAGGATTTGGGCATTACCACGGTAGGTTTTATACGAAGTCATTCTCTGAATGTGTATACGCATCCCCAGCGGATTGAGGAACTGGTTGAATCTAAAATATAATGTGAACATTTTTGGGGGTGAACATGTTAAGTGAAATATCATATTCAAGTATTTGCCGGCCTTGCGGAACAGATGGGAGGGCCCATCATCACAGTACCCACCGATCAGGAGACGATGACCATTTCCGCGTTAAAAGACCTGCTATCCGAGCGTTTCCCAGAAGTAGCCGCGCAGTTGCGGGGTTCTTTTGTTGCCAGAAACCAAGCCTATGCCGCACCGGAGGATCTGGTGAGTATATATGATGAAATTGCGATCATTCCCCCGGTTTCAGGAGGGTAAATTCGATACAGGCTAAGCGAGTTCGATAGGATAGGTGCAAAGGGGGTCAGATGTATATGCAATACCGTATTCAACTATTCGCGGGTATGGCAGAGCAGCTTGGTGAATCCGTGATTACGCTGGATTTTCCGCAAGAAACGGTGACCATTACAGACATTCGAAAAAGCTTGAATGAGCAATATCCGGAAGCGGCTTCACAGCTGCAAGGTTCTTTTTTTACGAATAATAAAAAACTGGCTTCTCCAGAGGAACTCATCCATCCTTCAGATACAATCACGCTTCTTCAGTCGGCACCAGGGATGGAAACGGTTGTTTCAGCGTGCGGCTTATTTGCGATCACGTACGATCCGATTGATGCCGATGAGGTGACCTCGAAGGTGCAGGACCCATCCCATGGGGCTTCCCTGACCTTTAATGGGACGACTCGGGA
Source organism: Paenibacillus sp. LT-B23 (assembly GCF_059417685.1). Lineage (NCBI taxonomy): Bacteria > Bacillati > Bacillota > Bacilli > Caryophanales > Paenibacillaceae > Paenibacillus > Paenibacillus sp. LT-B23. The sequence continues at coordinate 36,992 of NZ_JBSQBM010000033.1, forward strand.
ATATACGCAAGGTCAGCGTACTGTGTTACTGGAATATGAGGCGTATGTCCCGATGGCGATGAACACGATGAAGCAGATTGGTGACGAGATTGCAGAGCGTTGGCCGTCTACACGTACGGCGATTACACATCGGCTTGGTACGGTGAGGATTGGAGAGACGAGCGTTGTGATTGCTGTTTCTGCTGCACACCGCGATACTTGCTACGAAGCCAGCCGCCATGCGATTGAACGCTTGAAGCAAATCGTGCCGATCTGGAAAAAGGAAGTGTGGGAGGACGGCTCGGAATGGAAGGGGCATCAGCTAGGAGGTTGGAACCCTCATGGGGCGTAAAACAACGATGTCTGAAATGAAGAAGGATCAGAACATGAATGCCGATGTAGAAGCGCAGCCCCACGCGTCTCACGCCCGATATTCAAGGCAAGAGCTGTTTACGAAAATTGGGCCAGCAGGACAGCGAAATATCCGCAGCAAGCACGTGCTTATCATTGGGGCTGGAGCACTGGGTACCGCCAATGCGGACATGCTGGTGCGAGCGGGCATCGGACGGCTGACGCTGGTGGATCGCGATTATGTAGATTGGAGCAATTTGCAACGCCAACAGCTCTATGATGAAGCGGACGCTCGTGAACATATGCCGAAGGCAGTGGCAGCACAGAAGCGATTGCAGCAAGTCAATTCAGACGTGGACATTCGCGCGTTAATTCGGGACGTTTCGCTGGAAGAAATCGACGATATTGCAGCAGGTGTGGACCTCATTGTAGATGCCACCGACAATTTTGATACACGTCTGCTCATTAACGATTACGCGGTCAAGCACCAAATTCCCTGGATTTATGGGGCTTGTGTGGGGAGTTACGGGACGACCTTTACCATCGTGCCGGGACAGACACCGTGCCTGCATTGTCTGCTCGGAACCGTACCGCTAGGGGGCGCGACCTGCGACACGGTGGGTGTGATTAGCCCGGCTGTACAGATGGTCGCAGCCTACCAAAGCGCCGAAGCACTGAAGCTGCTCACCGGGGACGACTCAGCGCTGCAAGGCAAGCTGATTTCCTTTGATCTGTGGAACAATCAGCATCAGGCGATCCAGATCAGCGCGATGAAGAAAGCCGACTGCCCAACGTGCGGCGAGCATCCGGTGTATCCTTTTTTACAATCGGAGCATCAATCCAAGTCGGCTGTTTTATGTGGACGTGATACGGTTCAAATCCGCCCGGCCTCCGGTGCTGTGCGCGATCTGAATGAAGCGGCACGTCTATTGTCACGCCAGGGAGGCAGAGTAGAACATAATCCATATCTGGTATCCGTTGTGATTGGAGCGCATCGGTTGGTTCTATTTCAGGATGGACGCGTTCTGATCCATGGCACGAAGGACATCGCCGAGGCGAGATCTATTGTTCACAAATATTTGGGCTGACCCAATAGAGTTGAACCGTTATGAGGTGTACATCGTTATACCCATTTCGGAATTTATAGGACAGGGGAAGAGTAAGTTGAAAATGAAATTTGGCTACATATTCACGTTGGTTGGATTGTTGGCATGGGTGCTGGCTGGTTGCTCGTCTTCGGCTGCTGTACAGTCGACAAAATCTGCACCAAAAACGGAGATCATCGTATCTGCCGCTGCGAGTCTTCAAGATAGCCTCAACACGCTCAAGGACCAGTATGAAAAGCAGCATCCAGATATCAAACTTACCTTTAACTATGCTTCATCCGGCACATTGCAAAAACAGATTGAGCAAGGCGCACCCGCTGACGTATTTATTTCGGCAGGTATGAAGCAAATGAAGGCATTGACCGATGCTTCTTTAATAGAAAAGGATAGCGTGCTACTCCAAAATAAACTGGTTGTGGTTGTTCCACAGGATAAGTCGAAAAGCACGGATAACAAAAGTATTACACTCCATGATCTGACAAGCCCATCCTTTCTGAAAGTAGCTGTCGGGGAGCCAACTACCGTTCCTGCTGGACAGTATTCCAAAGAAGCGCTGACGAAGGCCGGACTATGGGACAAGCTGGAGTCGAAGCTGGTATTCGCCAAGGACGTAAGACAGGTATTAAACTATGTAGAAACAGGCAACGCCGATGCGGGACTCGTCTACCTGACGGATGCCAAATCTTCGGATAAAGCAGTCGTTGCACTGGAAGTGCCTGAGGAACTTCATGCTCCGATTCTGTACCCGGAAGGTATTGTAAAAGCAACGAAACACAGCAAGGAAGCTGGTGAGTTTCTCGATTTTCTGCGTACGGATGAAGCGATGGGCGTATTCAGCAAGGACGGATTTTCAGCTCCTACAGAAACGACTGGAAAATAGCATCCATCTATAAAGGAGGGGGTCTCGTTGGATTGGTCAGCTTTTCTTCCTCCGGTTATCGTATCCGTCAAAGTAGCCGTCGTCGCCAGCATCTTTGTATTTCTGTTAGCTACTGTGGTGGCTCGGATGATGGCGAACTGCAAGCTGCGGAGGGGAACCAGCGTGATCGAGACGGTCTTACTTCTTCCACTTGTTTTGCCCCCCACAGTCGTTGGCTTTATTTTGCTCATCTTGCTGGGGAGGAAAAGCTGGATCGGTATGGCCTTCGAAAGCCTGTTCCAGCAGACGATTGTATTTACGTGGGGAGCTGCGGTGGTGGCTTCTGTAATTGTGGCTTTTCCACTGGCTTATCGGACGATCAAGGCAGGTTTTGAAGCCGTCGATCCCGAGGTAGAGCAGGCTGCACGTGCCCAAGGTGCCAACGAATGGCAAGTATTTCGCTACATTACAATGCCTCTTGCCTATCGCCCGCTCATCTCGGGATACATTCTTGGATTTGCCCGGGGATTAGGAGAATTTGGCGCTACGCTGATGCTTGCGGGTAATATTCCCGAACAGACCCAAACCCTGTCTACGGCGATTTACACCGCGTCCGAGGCCGGAAATATGGCACTCTCCTGGAGCTGGGTGGCCGTCATCATTCTGTTCTCTTTTATTATGTTGATGCTTTCAAACCGATTGGTGAAGGATTAGCCCGCTATGGAGTATGGAACATGACATACGCAGTCTGCCGATTAAGGCAGGCTGTGTTTT
>NZ_JBSQBM010000034.1:0-39744 GCF_059417685.1 Paenibacillus sp. LT-B23
GATCATAGTGCTAATTTGGTTCCTCTACGTGAGACAGCTGAAGGTTTGGGTGCCGATCGTCACCATTATTGTTGAATTGTACCAAAAGAAAAAGAAATAGACCGCTGCCCTACTTTGGTAAGGTAACAGTCCATTTCATGATACAACCTATTGGCGACCGCTCTTCAAAGCAGCTGTTGCCAAAGAGTGAGGATATTAGTGCCTCTAAGCTTCTTTAGCTCTTGACTACATTTTATATAAAGGCCAATGATCTCGACAATTAAGTACAGACGTATTGCGGTAAAATGTTTTGTGAACTTTAATCAGAATTGCATATGGCTTTAAAAGATAACCATCATTTTTTGAAATAAGTACTGTCCTGATTTGTAAGATTGTGGTACCCTAGAACGTATATATTGTTATTTTACATATTGGAGCTGAATCAGACAAATGAGTAATTTATACAAAGACCCCCAATCGTCCGATCCTTTTCAGGAGACGAATGGTTATAACGCCCCATTTAATCCGCCCCCACAGCTTCCGCCTACAAACAGTAAAGCTGTTGCTTCGATGGTGCTCGGTATTCTAGCTGTCGTCATTCCCTATCTGGGGTTCATTATCGGTATCATCGGTATCATTTTGTCCAGTCTTTCCCTGAAGGAAATTAACCGTCATGGCGAACAAGGCAGGGGTATGGCTATTGCCGGATTGGTATGCAGCATTATCGGAACACTGATCTATGCATTGATCATCATTTTCATAGTCGTTGTTTTTGTTTTAGCAGCCTCAAGTGGCGACAATCCGTTTTCCGATATTTAATGAAATCAGTGAGCTCATACACTTGTACCCTTCACGATGGGGATTCCAGATGCTATGATGAATGGAGTCCAATCAAGGAGAGTGAAAGTTATATGGCACGTACTCAAACACAAAAAGCGCTAAGCAAGGCGAAGCGCGCTGGAAACTACTGCTCTGCACAGAGCCGCAAAACCAATGGTCATTATGGCGAGATATCGCAGCATGTGCGAATGAAGCCAACCAAGCAGGAACAATTACAAAGAGTCAAGCACAAGAAGCGAATCGTTCAGAGCGACGCTTCTTTTTTTTGCCGTTAGCGTAATTTTTTTGTTTTTTATATGTGGATGTCACACACAGCAACATGACATTCGTTATACAGGATGATGACGGACACATAAGGAGGTGATCCTATGGAAAGGTTTAGCCCCGGGGCCGACCAACATATAAAGAATATAGAATCCGTCGTGGAACGCGTCAAATCTGGCGATCAACAGGCTTATGCCACTATCATTCATACTTTTGAAAAACAGATATATAGGTACTGCTATTACATTCTGAAAAATCGCGAGGAAGCGGAGGATGCGGTACAGGACATTTTTATCAAGGTATATCAGGCGATGGGGAAATATCACCAGCAGGTTTCATTTTCCGCTTGGCTTTATAAAGTGGCGTACTACCATTGCCTGGATCAAATTAGAAAGAAAAGCCGCTGGCGTCAAATGATATCGATCCAAAAGGAGCAACAGCAGCATTTCGATGATTACCATCAATCCGGCGATGAACGCGAAGTGGAAGAACTTTTGATGAATTTAAATTCGGAAGAAAGAAATCTTGTGCTGTTGAAAGCTGTTGAGCAGTACAGCTTTGAGGAGATCGGACAAATTATGGATTGTAAGCCTGCAACCTTACGCAAAAAGTATGAGCGGCTGCGCAAGAAGCTGATTCAGCAAAAAATGAAAAAAGGAGGGCTAACAAATGAGCGCATGGTCAGATCAAACTGAACACGAGCATATGGAGCAGATCCGGCGCACAGTCAAAAATAAGGAGATGCCTCAGGTTAGCTATGCAGATGACATTATGATGAGGTTGTGGGAAATGGACACGGCAAGTAGGAAGTTGACTCATAAAAAAGGCACATGGACCAAAAGAGTGGCCATTAGTGCGTCTGCTGCGGCAGTATTGGGAGGACTGGTGCTGGGAAGCGGCTTTGTGTCTCCGGCTATGGCCGAAACGTTAAAAAACATCCCGTTGATTGGCAGCGTATTCCAATATACCTTTGACAACGGACTGCGGACTGCTGGTAAATCAGGGTTAACGACAACGCTACCTCTGAGCGAAACCCAAGATGGGGTGACGTTGCACATCAAAGAGGTAATGTTTGACGGACTTCGTTTGGTGTTGATGATTGAGCGCACAGGTATAGAGAACACAGAAATGATAGCTCCTACCGGCCCGCCTAAGGAAGCCGTGCTATTCGATACGTTAGAGAATAAGGCCTGGAAAGAGGCAGTACTGAAGAAACCTGAAAAGGGGTATTTGTCGACACCTGACGTCATTATTCAGGGCGAAGAGATTAAGGGTGAGCAGCTACTTGTCCTTCCCCGTTATGGAGGAGTTGACCAAGGGAAAGTGGGTCAAGGTAAGCAGCTCCGGGGGACATTTACGGTTGCAAATGGCGAAAAGGAGCTCACCGATAATATGGTTGTTTATGAAATCAGCCGGGGTTTGGCGGAGAAACAGCTTCCAGACGAATTTGATATTACGGTGAAACTTAATGTTAGTGGTATTCGGGCCCCATTTGTATTTCAGGTACCGGTGCAAAATGTATTCAAACATAAAATTTTATTGAAGCCTGAAAAAACACAACGGAGCGGAACGTTCAGCTACACGGTGAAGCAGATCGAGTTGACCCCCGTGACAACCCGCTTAATTATAGACAGTAAGGGCAAAGTGACAAGCACACCGGAGCAGTCAGGTGATTTTAGCCCAAGCAGAATGTACTATGACATTGTGGACCAACGGGGTTACACGTTAAACCTCAATCAAACTTCTTTTCTGGACCAGTATCTGAGTGGTCTTGATTTCCGATTCAGGAATCTGAACGGTTGGCGCGGAATAAAGAGCGAATACCTGAATGAGGAGCTCCTATACGATCCTGTCATATCCACATCACCCTTTATTATCATTAAGCCGTATACGTATACATTACAAAAGAAGGATCAGTCCATTGTAGAGGGTCGGGAGGGGGGGATGAAAACGTATTATAAGGACTTGGAAATGACCATTCCTCTGGAGGCTAATCCATGAATGGAGCTTAGCAACCAAACGTTGAGCAGAGAAGTGATTGTATAGAAGCGGATAACACTTTTCTATAACTTAAGCCGAAAAAGACTTGATAATAATTATCATTCTTGTTAGAATATCATAAGAAAGAAGGAACCCGGGCACGGGCTCCTTCATTTAAAGCTATGGTTTGTCTTGAGATCAAAGATTTACTTGGCTTCAAAGGTTTTGCAGTCGGTTTCTTCTGATTTGTGAGTGTGCGCCGGACTGTTGCTTACGATATAAATGGAGCTTGCGCTGCATTTATTGTCTTGAGCCCAGTAAGTACATGAGTTTACTTCACACAAAACGTCTTTTGCCATGTTGTTCATCTCCTTTGATGGATGTAATAGGCTGAGCAAAAAAACTGTCAGGCAAGGTAGGACTTGTCTAACTGTGTTTACCCTCTTGTCGAAAAGAGGGATTTTGCTATGCCTACCTGTACAATATCAAAGGAATCCTTAAATTGCAATGTCTGCTTTTGTTTGCTATGCGAAGCGGACATGTAGCTCCTGCTGTAATGAAAACAAAAGCTGTCCTCCCTGTAGAGCCGAATGTCTCTCTGCCGGAGAACAGCTTTTTTGTATTTCCCTTCCTATATAAGGGTACTACAATAATTAGCGAACGGAGGGAATGCTGACGATCGGGTCGATGTCAGCTTCATAATCCACGTCATCGAATTCAAAGCCGAATAGCTGGAAAAATTCGCGGCGATATCCTTCAAGATCGGACAGCTCGTAGATATTGTCTGTCATCAGCTCGTCCCATATTTTTGCAACCTCTGTCTGTACGTCTTCACGCAGTTCCCAATCATCAATGCGAATACGTCCTTCTTCATCTACTGGAGTTTCCGGAGCATACAGACGCTCGGCAAACAGACGGTAGTTCTGCTCCACGCAGCCTTCATGTAGCCCTTTTTCCTTCATCACTTTATACAAAGCGGAAATATACAGAGGTACGACAGGGATGGCAGAGCTGGATTGGGTAACCAGTCCTTTAGTAACTGCGACGAAGGCGCGTCCGCCTGTGGCTTTCAACTGATCGTTCAGCTCACGTGCTGTTGCTTCCAGATGATCCTTTGCACTTCCGATCGTGCCTTCTCTATAGACGGCTTGGGTAATGTCTGAACCGATATACGAAAAGGAGAAGGTAGTCGCGGAATCAGCCAACACACCACCCTCACGCAATGCATCGATCCACAATTGCCAGTCCTCGCCGCCCATAACCTCTACAGTTCTCTGCACTTCTTCTTCTGTCGCCGGTTCCAGTGTAACGCTGCTCACTTCGCCAGTGTGGAAGTTGACGGTCTTGTTGGTGTAGGGTTTGCCGATGGGTTTAAGCACGGAATTAAACGTTTCACCTGTGCGGGGATTCGTGCGGCGACCGGAAGCGACACTGTAAACCACCAGATCGACTTGTCCCAGCTCTTCGCGAATGACCTCCACCGTTTTAGCTTTGATTTCATCCGAGAAGGCATCACCTGTCACGCTAAAGGATCGGAGCCCTGCTTCCTGAGCAGCTTTTTCAAATGCAGCAGAATTGTACCAGCCTGCCGATGCTGTCCGTGTGGCCGTAGCGTTACTAGGACGATATACGCCAACCGTATTGGCCCGCGCTCCGAATGCAGCGGTGATGCGGGAAGCCAAGCCATATCCGGCAGATGCCCCGATCACAAGCACATTACGAGGTCCCTGGATAGCAGGACGGGCCTGCACATAGTCAATTTGCTTCTGAACATGTTGGGCACAGCCCACCGGATGAGCAGTGGTGCATATAAAGCCGCGTGTTCTTGGTTTGATAATCATGTTATTGTAATTCCTCTCTTCTTCTAGCGATCTTCACCCTTACTATTTTAACTTTTAACTATATTTTTTCAAACGTGGATTTCAGGTGAGCATTCTTTCACTAAAAAGTGTATCGCTTAGCAGGGTGGCAAGTGCCTAAGGGCCTGCATATGATGCTGTAACGATAAATATGAGAAGGGAGAGAGCTGCTTGAAGAACAAGAGCCGAAAAACCACCAGAAACAAAAAGCCGCTCTATCGTGTAATTGACCCGGATATGAATGAATTAAGTATGATACAGCGCTTGAAGCCACAGCCTGCGGAGAGGGAGACAGAAGCAAGACTTCATCAAGTTGCTTCTCCGCCTCCCCCAATAGCAGAGGAGCCGGAGCTACAGACAGTTGTCGAGCCTGAAGTCCATATCGAGTACGGGACTGAGGTTGAAGATGCGATTGAAGATGCGATTGAAGAAGAGCCTGAGGTTTTGATGGAGGAACCAAAAGAGCCTGAGCCACTGCCTGATCCGATTGACGTCGAGGAAATTTTGAATAATAAAAAAGCGCCGCATGTAAATAATGCTTTCATTTATACAGACGATTTGAGCGATCTGGCTGTAACTGGGGAGAAGATTGCTCCCGGCTCCATAGATTCCAGTAAGCTGAAGCCAGAGAGCATCCACACGGAATACCTGGCAGATTATGCCGTTCATACGATTAAAATAGCGGACGGTGCAGTGACTTCTTCGAAGATTGCCCCGGATTCCATTACGGTGGAGCATCTGTCGGACGCATCGGTGGCAGGCAGCAAATTGCAGGATCGTTCCATTGGTGGTGAAAAACTTCGTGATGGCAGCATCACTCCAGAAAAGCTGGCTGATAAGATTATCAGCGGCGATCATATTGCGAATGGCTCCATTGAGAGCCGTCACTTCAAGCATTGGATTGTATCTCCAGACATGCTTCAAGATCAGGCGGTCACCTCCGATAAAATTCGCAGCGGTACGATTCAATCTAACAATTTGGCTAATGAGGCCGTCGATAGCTCCAAGCTTGGAGACCAGTCTGTCACCACTTCTAAACTGCGGGATGGGGCTGTGGATGGTTCTAAAATACAGGCTGGCAGCATTGAGAGCGCACACCTGACCGAGCATGCCGTTAATTCCCGGCATCTGGCCCCTGGTTCGATTAACCGCAAGCAGCTATCCAACGGAATTGTGGGCAAGGAACAATTGGAGGAAGGTGTTGTCAGCGGGCGTCATCTGGAGCCTGAGGCGGTCACCAGTGCGCATATTCAGGCCGGAGCGATTGAAAGAAAGCATCTGAGTCCTGGCTCCATCGGGGAAGAGCAGCTTGGAACAGGCCAAGTGACAGCCCGCCATCTGGCGGATCGGAGTATTCAGTCCAATAAACTGGCGGATCAGTCTGTAGGCTCGTTGCAAATTGTCGATCAATCCGTCACTTCATCCAAAATATCGGATCAGAGCATTTTACCACACAAAATTGCCGATGAGGCGGTACTTACCAGACATATTGCTACAGCAGCCATACAAAGCCCTCAGATTTCCCCAGAGGCAGTCTCTTCCTTACATCTCCAGTCCGAAGTCATTCGGAAAGATCATATTGCATCGGAGGCGGTTACGGAGCGACATTTGCAATCCGGGGCTGTGACGAGCGAGAAATTAGGGAAGGGCGCAGTTCTGGATCACCATGTGGCGAATCAGGCTGTCAAGGAAAATCACATTGCTTCGAACGCTATTAAGTCTGATAAAATCGCTGACGAAGCGGTTACGGAAACCAAAATTGCCGCAGGAGCGGTAACTGGAAATAAAATTGCGTCTCAAGAAATTGCAGAGGTACACATTGCACCCAGGGCTATTCGCGAAAACCATCTGGCGGATAACAGTGTGGGTGGAAAGGCATTGCAGTCTCAATCCGTCAGCTCGGCACATTTGGCCTCCAGCTCTGTGCTGAGCGAACATATCGGGAACGGCAGCGTAGGAACCTCGGCCTTGCAAGGGCAGTCTGTTACCGCAGACATATTGGGTGAAGGCGCAGTTCAAACAGGGCATCTGGCGAGTGGAGCGGTATACTCCCATCATTTGCAGGATCATGCCGTCACTTCGCTGAAACTGTCGCCGGAGAGTGTGGCTACGGATAAAATTAACGATTTGGCGATTACAGCGCCTAAATTGGCAGAGGGAAGCGTAACTTCCTCCAAGCTGTCCGCACGCTCCGTGCAGCCATGGCACATTACAGATAAAGCAGTACAGAGCAATCATCTGGCTGTTGAAGCGGTGGAAGCGAATCATCTCGCTCCTGAATCCGTCACCTCCAACCATTTGCAATCTGCATCGGTCCTGACCAAGCATCTGGCCCCGGATAGCGTATCCGGTCATGTACTTCAGGCGGAAAGCGTCACCTCGGAGAAGTTGGCGGCTCGGGCCGTGCAAGCACCCAATCTGGCGGAAAGCAGTGTCGGCCCTGCACATTTGGCTGCGCAAGCGGTACACACCCGGCATTTGGCAGCTGGATCGGTACAGGAAACTGCGCTGGGCCAGAACGCTGTAAAGTCTACACATCTTGCGTCCGAATCTATCCAATCGGAGCACTTGCAAAACGGAGTCATTCAAGGAGAGCACATTGCATTGCAGGCTGTGGCTACCCCGGCCTTACAGGATGAAGCGGTCACCTCTGCCAAACTGTCAGAGGGAAGCGTAACTTCTACCAAGCTGTCTGCCCATGCGGTGCAGTCCGGACATATTACGGACGAAGCTGTACAAAGCAACCATTTGGCTGTGGCGGCTGTGGATTCGGCACATCTGGCTGCCGGAGCGGTCACCTCGGTGCATCTCCAGGCTTCCTCAGTACTCACGAGACACTTGGCCCCGGATAGTGTGTCTGGTCGTGCAATTCAAGCGGAAAGCATTACCTCAGAAAAGCTGGCGGCGCGCTCGGTGCAAGGAATGAACCTTGCGGAAGGAAGCGTCGGTCCTCCACATCTGTCTGCGCAGGCCGTACACACCCAGCATCTGGCAGCTGGAGCGGTACAGGACAGAGCGCTGGCAGAGGGAGCTGTGAAGTCCGTGCACATCGCACCGGAGTCCATCCAGCCGCATCATCTGCACGTCGGAACGATTCAGGGCGTGCATATCGCATCACAGGCGATATCAACCGATGTTTTGCAGGATGAGTCGGTTACGTCCGACAAACTGGCGGATGAGAGCGTGACGGCCGCCAAGTTGTCTGCCCATTCGGTACAGCCATGGCACATTATGGACGAAGCTGTGCAAGCCAATCATTTGGCAGAAGAGGTCGTCCAGTCGAGCCATCTGGCTCCTGAAGCCGTCACCTCTGCCCACTTGCAGGCTTCAGCGGTGCTTACGAGCCATCTGGCCCCGGATAGCGTATCCAGTCGTACGCTTCAAGCGGAAAGCATCACCTCGGAAAAGCTGGCGGCGCGCTCGGTGCAAGGAATGAACCTCGCGGAAGGCAGCGTCGGTCCTCTGCATCTGTCTGCGCAAGCCGTACACCCCCAGCATCTGGCAGCCGGAGCGGTACAGGATAGAGCGCTGGCAGAGGGGGCAGTGAAGTCCGTGCACATCGCACCGGAGTCCATCCAGCCGCATCATCTGCACGTCGGAACGATTCAGGGCGTGCATATCGCATCGCAGGCGATATCAACCGATGCTTTGCAGGATGAGTCGGTTACGTCCGACAAACTGGCGGATGAGAGCGTGACGGCCGCCAAGCTGTCTGCCCATTCGGTACAGCCATGGCACATTACGGACGAAGCTGTGCAAGCCAATCATTTGGCAGAAGAGGTCGTCCAGTCGAGCCATCTGGCTCCTGAAGCTGTCACCTCTGCCCACTTGCAGGCTTCAGCGGTGCTTACGAGCCATCTGGCCCCGGATAGCGTATCCAGTCGTGCGCTTCAAGCGGAAAGCATCACCTCGGAAAAGCTGGCGGCGCGCTCGGTGCAAGGAATGAACCTCGCGGAAGGCAGCGTCGGTCCTCTGCATCTGTCTGCGCAGGCGGTACACACCCAGCATCTGGCAGCCGGAGCGGTACAGGATAGAGCGCTGGCAGAGGGGGCAGTGAAGTCCGTGCACATCGCACCGGAGTCCATCCAGCCGCACCATTTACAAATTGAAACCATTCAGGGCGTGCATATCGCATCGCAGGCGATATCAACCGATGCCTTGCAGGATGAGTCGGTTACGTCTGATAAACTGGCGGATGAGAGCGTGACGGCCGCCAAGCTGTCCGTTCTCTCGATCCAGCCGTGGCACATTACGGACGAAGCGGTGCAAGGGAACCATTTGGCAGAAGAAGCGATCCAATCGAGCCATTTAGCCCCGGAAGCCGTCACCTCTGCCCATTTGCAGGCTTCAGCGGTGCTTACGAGCCATCTGGCCCCGGATAGTGTGTCTGGTCGTGCGCTTCAAGCGGAAAGCATTACCTCGGAAAAGCTGGCGGCACGCTCGGTGCAAGGAATGAACCTCGCGGAAGGCAGCGTCGGTCCTCTGCATCTGTCTGCGCAAGCCGTACACCCCCAGCATCTGGCAGCCGGAGCAGTACAGGATAGAGCGCTGGCAGAGGGGGCAGTAAAGTCCGTGCATATCGCACCGGAGTCCATTCAGCCGCACCATCTGCACCTTGGAACCATTCAGGGTGTGCATATCGCATCACAGGCGATATCGACCGATGCTTTGCAGGATGAGTCCGTTACGTCCGACAAACTGGCGGATGATGGCGTGACTGCTGCCAAAATATCTCCTCATTCGGTCCAGCCGTGGCACATTACGGACGAAGCGGTGCAAGCCAATCATTTGGCAGAAGAGGTCGTCCAGTCGAGCCATCTGGCTCCTGAAGCCGTTACCTCTGCCCACTTGCAGGCTTCAGCAGTGATGACCCGACATATTGCGCCGGGTAGTGTATCGGTTCACGCGCTTCAGGCGGGGAGCGTGAACGCTGAGAAGCTTGCGCTTCGGGCGGTGCGTGCTTCGAACCTGGCAGAAGCCAGCGTAAGCTCCGTACATCTGACGGAACAAGCGGTACACCCCCTACATCTGGCCGATGGGTCGGTACAGGAAGCGGCGCTGGCAGAAGGTGCGGTGCAATCAAGGCATATCGCGCTGGATTCCGTCCAGTCGGAGCATCTGCAAGCAGGTGCCATCCAGCAGCAGCATATAGGCTGGCAGGTGGTGTCGGAAGATGCATTGCAGGAAGAAGCAGTTACGTCCGGCAAACTCTCGGATGGAGCCGTACAGTCCCGGCACGTGGCTGAAGAGGCGGTTGAAGGCCGTCACATCGGAGCGGAAGTGATTGACACGCATCACCTGAAGCCGGGCGTGGTGACGATGGCTCAGTTGTCCACAGATATTCATCTGTCGGGACTTTTGCCGGAGGAAGGCGTCAGTGGTGACAGACTTCAGGCGGAGAGTGTATCCCGCCGTCATCTGCAAGTTCAGGCTGTCGACAGTGAGGTACTGAGCCCCGAAGCTGTGGGACCAGAGCATTTAAAAGCCGCTGCAATACAAAGCCATCACTTGGCAGAGCGAAGCATCGAAGGGCATCATCTGGCGGAAGGCTCCGTAGGCTCACGTGAGCTGGAGCTGAACGCAGTGAAGCCGGAGCATTTGAGTATCACCCCGGTTCGTACCTGTGCCAATCAGTCCGCATTGCAGCAGTTCGGCAGAGCGCCGTTTCTTTTGAAGGGTAGCGAAGGAGAGACGGAAGTGACCATTATATTCGCAGAGCCTTTTATGAACCCGGACTATACGCTGGTAGCGATGACGAACCATCCTCTCTTTCATGCGACACTGAAATCGCAAACACCGGATGGAGCGGTGATTGTAGTAACCAAGTGGAATGAAACCGCGCATAACTACGGTATTGTTTCCTGGATTGCCATCGGTTAGTGAATATAATTGTGTAAAACTTATAGCGTGCAGACTCACGTATTTTCTGAATACGGGGCTGCATGCTTTTTCATATACTTTTCACACATTTGTTCCACAATTATCCCGAATTCTCCTGATAAGCTAAAGATACTTTAAAGGAGAGGTGATACAATCATGAAAAAATGGACTAAAAATGCAGCAGCCGTATTGACCGTAGTAAGCGTATTGGGAGGAGCAAGCAGCGCATTCGCCGCTACAGCAACTCCAGCCACAACTGCACCAGCAACGAAAGCTCCGGCGGTTATAGCCCCGGCTACTAAAGCACCCGCAGTAAAGGCACCTGCGACAAAAACACCAGTGGTGAAAGCACCTGTTAAAAAAGCTGCAACAGCTCATAAATCAACAACAAAAGCGAAAAAAGCTCCAGTCAAAAAAGCGGTTGCTAAAAAAGTAGCCCACAAAGCAAAAGCAGTAAAAGCGAAGCATCGTACCGTTAAACATCATGTGAAAAAACATCATGCCGTAAAAACAAAAGCAACTGCCCACAAAACTACTGCACATCATGTTGTAGCTAAAAAAGTGGCTCCTAAAGCTCCTGTTAAAAAAGGTGCTCCAGCAAAAACAGCATTGAAAACCGCTCCAAAAGCAGCAGCTAAAACAGTAACAACCAAGAAATAAGGTTGGAGAGCAATTCGCTCCCAGCTCGCCTGGCATATACAGCAGCGATTTATGATAAGAAAAGACGGGACCGGGAACGGTATACCCGTCTTTTGTCTATTTTGCTGGGCTTCTGTTAAGCTTATAGAGAGGATGCAATCATCCAGAACAACGGCAAGGGGTTAAGGCCATGACGAAAATAGTAGTCGTAGATGACGACGTGTTCATTTTGCAATTAATATCTGAATATTTGAAAAAGGAATCCTACGAGGTGACTTCCTTCTCCAGTGGCAAAACACTGGTAGAACATATCCGTTCCGACCGTCCGGATTGCCTCGTTCTCGATATCATGATGCCCGGAGTTGACGGGCTTTCCCTGCTGACTCAACTGCGCGAATTTACAGAAATGCCGATTATCATGATCTCCGCTCGTGGGGAAGAAAGTGACCGTATTCACGGGCTGGAACTGGGATGCAGCGATTTTTTAACCAAACCGTTCAATCCTCGGGAACTGGTTGGCAGAGTCAAAGCGATGCTGCGGCTGACCAAGGCCGGAACCTCTGCACCTGACGATAAGGAGGCGGTAGAGACAGACGGAGATGTATGTCGTGCGGGCAATCTGTGTATTTTCGCTGAATTCCGTAAGGTTACGGTGGACGGTCAAGAGGTGAATCTGACCTCACGTGAATTTGACCTGCTGCTGTTTCTTTCAAATCATCTGGAAAGACCTTTTGGCAGAGAGCATCTGATTCAGCAGGTGTGGAGCTATGATTTTATTGGTGATGTGAGAGTTGTAGATGATCTGGTCAAACGTATTCGCAAAAAACTGGCGGAATATCACTCCACGCTTGTCATTAACACTGTATGGGGGTTCGGGTATAAAGCAACGGTACAGGAGCTGTAGCCATGCGTACGATGAGAGCTAAAATATTGCTGTCCCTGTCCCTCGCGATGCTCATTACCGTCTGTATAACGCTGTTCCTGTTCATCAGGCTCATCGACGACATTCTCGTCAATCAGGCCAAATCCAAGCTTCATGATCAAGCACGTAAAGCGGTCCATATCATGAGCGACGGGGGCTTTGACCGACTGGACAGCGCTGAGTTTAACTATGTCATCAAAGGTGTACTTTTGTCTGCCGATTACTTTATTTTAAGCACGGATAACCGCATCGTCGATTCCAGCGTCTCCGGAATGGAGGGCAAGAAGATAGAACAATTACTGTTGATCCGGCAGGGATTTTTTGCATCGGTTCATCCATCTTCTCGCGATCTGGCCTCTACACACGAAGGGGTGGCCGTGCTCCAAGGTAAAAAGATACTGTTTACAAATGAAGAACTGCCCGGGCAGCCTTTTCGCATATTTGTATATTCTCCGTTGTCTTCTTTAAGAGCGCTATATGTGCCGTTAATGAGAACCACGCTGCTATCCATTGTGGCGAGCTTTCTCGTCATTCTCGTCATTGGACTGATGGTCGTTTCACGCTTGGTGCGCCCGCTCAAACGATTGAAGGAGGCCGTAGGCAACTATGAGCCGAATCAACCGCAGGACAGTGATTTTCCACAAGCGGATAAAAGTGAGATTGGCGAGCTGATCGGTACTTTTCATTCGATGTCCACCCGTATCCAGCAGCATCACCACGGTCAAATTGAATTTTTGCAAAATGTATCTCACGAGCTAAAGACACCGTTAATGTCCATTCAGGGCTACGTATACGCCATTCAGGATCAGGTGGTCTCCCAGGACGAAGGGCTGAGTATTATCAAAGTACAGTCACAGCGGTTGATTGACATGGTGGAAAAGCTGCTTCAGCTATCGAGGCTGGAGGCGCTGGATGAAGAATGGCCTGTCTCGCTCATTGATCTGAAAAGCATGGCAGAGGACGCCATTCATTTGCTGATGCCAGTGGCTACTGAACGTTCTGTTTCGCTTCGAGTGGAAGGCGAGGGACTGCATGTGGCTGTTCCGGCTGAACAGTTATTCCGCATGATGCTGAATTTGTTGCAAAATGCGGTTCGACATACCTCTACCGAGGTTGTTATCCATTTGGAGGCGGGAACGACACCGGAGGTCGTATGGGTAATCCATGTGGATGACGACGGAGAAGGATTGACTGAAGAAGAGGCGGCAGAGGTATTTGGACGATTCTATACCGGCTCGAACGGCGTCACAGGTCTGGGATTGGCTATTTGCCGTCAAATTGCCTCCCGGCTGAACGGGGAACTGATCTGCACGCGTTCACCCTTGGGTGGAGCGAGGTTCAGCTATATTCAACGCATGTTATAAATGAGTGCAAGAAATGGTTAAAAATGATCGTTTTTCTGGATAAACATCCCGTGAATGTAACACAATATGATAGGTTTTAGGTATTATTGCAGATATAGCTTGACTGGCGGGTACTAAACTGAGTAAAATTAATCGTATATACCTTGACTCTTGAACGTCGTTTTTTTAGATAGTGGTCAATAATAGTGGTTAATAATAAATGAAAGAGTGATGAGATGAACCGCCTTTTGGAAGTGAAGGACTTAACGATATCTTTCAAGACCCGCCAGGGACTAGTGCAGGCCATTCGTGGCGTAAACTTTCATGTCAATAAAGGAGAGACGCTGGCGATCGTGGGCGAATCCGGCTCAGGCAAAAGTGTAACCTCACAGGCTGTGATGAAGCTGATTCCGACCCCTCCCGGTATTTATCAGAAGGGTCAAATTATTTTTGACGGACAAGAGCTGATTCATAAAACGGAAAAGCAGATGCAGAAAATTCGTGGTAAGGAAATCGGCCTGATTTCTCAGGACCCGATGACCTCGCTTAACCCGACGATGAAAGTCGGCAAGCAGATCACGGAAGTGCTTTTCAAGCATGAAAAAATATCCAAAGATGCTGCTCACAAACGTGGTATTGAGCTGCTTAATCTGGTAGGTATTCCGCATCCTGAGCAGCGTTTTAACCAATATCCGCATGAGTTCAGTGGCGGTATGCGTCAACGTGTCGTTATTGCGATGGCACTGGCTGCCAATCCGAAGCTCCTGATTGCCGATGAGCCGACAACTGCGCTGGACGTAACGATTCAAGCTCAAATTTTGGAGCTGATGAAGGATCTTCAGAAGAAGATTGATACGTCCATCATCTTTATTACCCATGACCTCGGTGTAGTAGCGAAGATGGCAGATCGAGTTGCGGTTATGTATGCCGGACAAATTGTGGAAACAGGTACGGTTAACGAGATTTTCTATAACCCGAAACATCCATATACATGGGGGCTTCTTGCTTCTATGCCAAGTTTGGACAGCCACGGCCAGAAGCTGGCGGCGATTCCGGGTACACCTCCTGATCTGCTTCATCCGCCTGTAGGGGATGCTTTTGCAGCCCGCAGTGCTTATGCGATGAAGATCGATTTTGAAAAAGAGCCTCCGCTCTTTCAATTATCCGACACGCACTTTGTGAAATCATGGTTGCTGCATCCGGATGCACCTGCGGTTGAACCACCGGCAGCGGTAAAGGCCAAGATTCGCAAGCTGGATAATGCATTTGACAAGCCGGTTCTGGTGGAACAATACGGCGGTTAATGTGTGATATAAAATGATTAGAAAATGAAGAAGGGCTGTTCTCTCCGTGAAAGAATCTACGGTGGGAACAGCCTTTTTGGTGTGAAACCGCAGGTTGTGAAAGCCTGTGGCTGTTTGTGTTAGCGGGGCAGTTTTTTACAGCTTGCCGGAACCGGCTTGGGAAGTGACTTCTGCCTTCACGCTGGCGGATGGAGAAATCTTATCGTTCAGCGATGGTTTCCAGCCTACTGAAGAGCTAAGACCCGCGCTGGAGCCTGCATTTACGGCTTGTCCATTCAGGAGAGTGCCTGTGTCGGACAGGGCGGTGCCTCCAAAAACAGTTACGATTTTAGCTGCGGACAAACCTGCAACGTCGATGACATTGTTTTCGGCGAAGATTTTGGAGGATTTACCTGCGCCCCATATATACAGCGAAGGATATTCGGAGCGTTTTACATCACCTGTATAGTAATTGTTGTACAGATGGACTTGTCCATACCGCACGCGTGGTGTGCGTTGTACTGTGTTTTCATAATAATTGTGATGCAGGGTTACACGTAAAGCCCCTTCATCTGCTGTTTTGCTGTCGCTGTTGCCAATAATCGAGGTTTTATCATGATCGTAAAAGTGATTGTAAGAAGCAGTAACCAGATCCCCTTGGTTAATCACATCGAGAAGTCCATCATGATGCTGGTATTCTTGACCGTAAAAGGTGCCGTTTTGGCTATCGGGACGAGTTCCATCATTGAAGGTATTGTGGTCTACCCATACATGTGTGGCGCCATTAATTGTAATGGTGTCATATTCCGAATTCCAGTTGCCTGTACTACCGTCCGTTGGGTCCCACTGAGGGAAATAATCGTAGGCATCCTGAAATTCAATATTACGGATAATGACGTTGTCTGTCCCTTTTTTCAGTTGGAAGTTTGCACCGTTAATCACGGCATCGCTACCAAGACCAACAATCGTTGTATTAGACGGAATTTCAATGACGACACGACTGGCCTGATTTTTCTGTGAAGCTTTACGCGCGTCTTCCAATGTACCGGAAGGGACTTTTTTACCCCAGGTGGACGGGTCATACGCTTTGAGGTATGCGTCGAAATCATATTTAGGGTCCTTGTAATCGTTTAATCCCAACGGCTTGTTATTGTCATCCACGTTGGCATTGATCTTGCCTTTGACATAAATAATTTTAGGAGTTGTATTACTGCTTTTACCCAAAGCATCCACAAGTTGTTTGCGATTGGTTACGGTGAAAATATTGGAAGCTGTGGCTGCAGATCCGCCTGTTGTGCCTGTAGAAAAGGCTGCCCATCCGTTCTTGCTGCCGAGCACCTCCTTACCAATATCGCTTGCCGCATGAGCAGGTGTGCCAAGAGGAGCAAGGGTAGTGAACAGCAGAGCTGCTGCGATGCCGAGTGAAAATCTCTTTTTCATAAAGTTACCTCCGTATATGGGGTTATTGGAGTAGACGAACGAAGGGAGTCCCGGGTGCTCCTATGGTTTCTACTTTTCTATCATACTTCGTGTTCCAGTATTTGTTAATATAATAAAAGTTACATACTAAAATATTTGTCGAAAATTTTATATAATACAACATACCCCTACTTTTTTTCATTAATATTGTAATTAGACTAATGAAAACGTTAACAATCACATGGAATGGAAATTGTATATATGAATATATGGAATTGTTTTTGTGTTTTTTACTCGGAAAATCATTAATTACCGTATTCGGAATTCTCATTTTCCGTGGAAAAATACTGGGAAGCCAACAAGCTTCATGCTATAATCCAAATTGGTAAAGATTACAAAAAGTATATGATTACCACAACACTAGCAATAGGTCTTACACTAAACAAATGGAGGTGAGCAAGGATTAGTTGAGAATGTTAACGATTTCAATCCAAGAGGAGGAACATCAAATGTTAAGAAACCGCTCATTTTATCGCAGATTTTGTCTGGCTGCTTGGGCAGTCCTGTTGCTCGTCCCCGCTATGACTGCCTCGGCAGCTTCCTCGTCCACACCATCGGACAAAATTCATTTTGCCAATAACAAGTACTATGTATTTAATAATGTGTGGGGGCAAGGACAGGTTCAAGGCTGGACACAAAGCATTTTCCATAACAGTGACAGCAATTTGGGCTGGAGCTGGAATTGGCCGAGTAATACCTCATCCGTCAAAGGTTATCCTTCCGTCGTCAGTGGATGGCATTGGACAGCGGATTATACACCAGGCAGCGGGTTACCTGTACGTCTGTGGGATAATAAAAACGTGAACACCAGTGTGAACTATTCCATTAAGGCTAACGGGACCTACAACGCTGCTTATGATGTGTGGTTCCACGAATCGGACAAAGCGAGCTGGGACTCGACTCCGACCGATGAATTGATGATTTGGCTGAATAATACGAATGCCGGTCCGGCTGGAACTTATGTGGAAACTGTTTCCCTTGCGGGAAGCAACTGGGATGTGTACAAAGGCTGGATTGATGCAGGCAGTGGTAAGGGCTGGAACGTGTTTTCCTTTGTGAGAAAGTCCAATACGAATAGCGCGTCGTTCAATATCAAAAATTTTACCGACTATATGATCTATACGAAAAAATGGATGAGTAACGCGAAATTCGTCAGCAGCGTGGAATTCGGTACTGAAATTTTCGGCGGTAGCGGCTCTATCAATATCAACAAATGGAATGTTAACGTACAATAAATATCAAAATTACAGCCCCTCTCAAGCAGGCACGCAAAAAAAGACATCTGGTATGATGAGCCTTTTGCTGTTGATGGAGAGGGGCTTTTTTGCACGTCGAGATATGGGGACAGACGAGTATGATCCTATCAGAGACATCTGTACTTTTCGGAAAACAATGGGTACAATTCTTGTAATATAGCTGAGGAGGAATGGGCAGCATGGCAGAGCACTTAGCAGATATCTTGAAGTTATTGAAGCAAAAAGAGTGGGTGGATTTGTCCCACGCCTTTTATCCTGAAATTCCTCATTTTCCGGTATTCGATAATGTTCAGGTTGACACGCTGTTTACTCATGACGATGGTTTTTTTGTAAAGCAATACTGTTTTCCGGGGCAGTATGGCACGCATATTGACGCACCGGCTCATTTTGTGAAGGGCAAACGTTATTTGCATGAGCTTTCCTTGAAGGAGCTGGTTCTGCCGCTGGTCGTTATTGACCGTTCAGTAGCCGTAGCCGCTAATTCCGACTATGAGCTTGCGGTTGCCGACATTGTGGCTTTTGAGAAGGAGCATGGACGAATTGTCGATCAAGCTTTTGTAGCCTTTCGCAGTGATTGGAGTAAGCGTTGGCCTGATTCGGAGGCCTTTTCGAACAAGGATGCAACGGGAGACGCACACTGCCCGGGCTGGTCACTGGAAGCGTTGCGCTTTTTGGTAGAAGAGCGGAATGTTGCTGCCATCGGACATGAAACGCTGGATACCGATTCCTCCGTGGCTTATCGCAAAGCAGGCAAGCTGGTAGGGGAATATTACATATTGGAACAGGATCGTTATCAGGTTGAGGTGCTGACGAATTTAGACAAGCTGCCTCCGACGGGTGCTGTCATTTATAATATCGTACCGAGCATTCAGGATTCCCCCGGATTTCCGGTGCGTTCGTTTGCTATTTTGCCTTAATCATTTGATACTGGGTTGTTTGAATACGATTATACAATCATCTTGACCATAAAAGACCGGTTCAGATATATCTGAACCGGTCTTTTATGGTTTATTCGGGGTAGTGAACAGTATGCTTGATTGCTCAATCCAGCTTGAATCTAAATAGTGGAATAGCTTAAGTGATAATAGTGACGGTAGGAGCAGAGATGGTAGGCTGAGTTGTAATGGTGGAGGCTGTGCCACTAAAATCTGAAATTTCTATGACGACTGGGACACCTGGTGTAATATCTACGGAGTTAATGACCAGACTTGCTGTGCTTAGGGTGAATAAGGAGCTCTGCTGAATAACTCCGTTAATATAATAATTAGAAGAATCCGTAGCTGTTAATGTTGGCAAAGCAACTACTGGAGCATCAGCGTCATCTACAAAGCTTGCAGCAGGAACGGTTGTTGTTGTAGCTCCGATCATCCCGGCTGTGATCGTTGCAAAAAAACGAGTCACGGCTGGGGTAATGGTCGTAGTTATGGCACCACCAGAGGCTACGGGGGCAGTAGCTACTGCTGTATACACAGGTTTTATAATTGGCATGGGCTCATCTCCTTTCTTGGATGGTTTGAACCATGCAATGGCTCATAATCAATAAATGAGTGTGATCCAGATTCGGAAACGGCATATTAACCTTTATGTTAACAATTAGGGTGGATGAAGGAAGCCTCATTATACTGCAAATATAGATGGAAGCGGTTCACTAATAACGGACTATTGCAAATGCCCAAAACCCTACAGGGTAATGTGCATACAATATCATAGAGATGAGAAAAGGAGGTGTAAACGGCTGGTATGGGCAAACGCGCTTCATCACGAAGAAGGCATGGAAAGCGAACCGTACTTTACAGATTCATCAGACGTAAAAAATGTACAGCAAGTTTTAAATTCAGACGCCGAAGAAAGACGAGGTTACATTCTAAAAAACATCCGAAGCTGACTATGCATCGGCAGCATAGTAGCGTTTCTGCCAAACGGCGCAGAAGATTGAACCTGACGGGAAAGCAAGGTATACCGGGTCCGGTAGGGCAGCAGGGCAAATCCGGCCCGGCAGGAGGGCCAGGTGTAGCGGGCTTGACGGGTGTGCAAGGTCCGCCAGGACTGCCGGGCGCACAAGGCGTTCCAGGTTTGGCAGGAGCGCAGGGTGTACCCGGAGCAGCGGGAGCACCTGGAACTCCGGGCTCTGTAGGTGCAGGGATATCAGGAGCGACAGGTGCAACGGGCATACAGGGCCCGACAGGAACACAGGGAATATCCGGCTCAACGGGAGCGCAGGGTGTAACAGGTCCTTCCGGCCCGGCGGTCGACATTGCAGATATTGAAATTGTTCCTACCGCTGAACGGTATTTTTATTTTGCCCCCGATGATATTCAATCTTCGGTCACGATCAGGGTGGATCAATTCTCTGTTGATGGAGTCCAAGAGGCTTCTCCGCTATTTAATGTCGGAAGTAACAGCTATGCCAATTTGTATATTAACGGGATGATACAAGAAAGCACTCTGTATAGCCTGACGCCTTCTTCGGTGACGATTCATCTCGACGAAGGAGAAACGATTTACTCCGGTACACCTATCATTGTGGAAATCGTTCAATTCAGGGCGCGATACAGTGCGTAATACAGCACGCTATACGCTATACGATGTACAGCTATTCAAAACCAGAACTGGTTATATGGCTTAGGACCTTCCATGCGGACACCGAGTTGTTCGGCTGCCTGTCTGGGCCAGAATGGATTACGCAGTAGTTCCCGTCCTACCGCCACCAGATCAGCCCGACCGTTACGCAAAATTTCCTCTGCCTGAATCCTGTGAGTGATCAGTCCTACGGCAGCAATCGGAATATCAGCAGCCTGACGAATGGCCTCCGAGTACGGTACTTGATAGCCCGGATACACGCTCGGCACGTCCGGCAATACACCGCCAGTGCTGACATCGATCAAATCTACACCTTGTGCTTTCATATAGTGGGCATATTGAATGGAATCCTGTAATCCATTGCCTAGTGGGCTATATTCGTCAGCGGAAATCCTCACAAACAACGGGCCGCTCCACACCAAGCGAATCTCATCAATAATCTCCCGCAAAAATCGATAACGTCGCTCTTCCGAGCCACCGTATGCATCTTCCCGTTGATTGGTATACTTGGACAAAAAATCGTTAATCAGATATCAGTGTGCCGCATGTAGCTCAATGACGTCTATTCCAGCTTGCGAAGCCCGCTTGGCGCAAGCACAAGGTTATGAATTTTTTCAATGGACAGCGCATGGGTCGCCCGTTCGCGGGGAGGCAAACCAGAGGCAGATACAGCTGTTTCCTGAGGCAATGAGCCTTTGCGCCCGACGTGCCAGAGCTGGAGGCCAGCTTTGGAGCCTTGATCATGGATGGCTTGTACGACTTTTTGCAGCGGGGCAATGTGCTCGTCCTCCATAAGCCGAGGCTACCCGAATCTTTCCCCTGCGGGGTAACCGCATGTACTTCAAGCATGACCAGCCCCACCTGTCCAAGTGCCCGAGCGCCGTAATGTAGCGTATGCCAATCGGTTGCTTTTCCATCTTCTTTGGCTGAAACTGTACCCATGGGTGACATCATAATCCGGTTTTTAAGCTCTATATTACGAATTTGAAGCGGCTGAAATAATAAGCTCATTGGATTCGCTCCTCTTTATTCACGGTTTAGAACATCCGTTTTTTATTTGGTTACATATCTATTTTAAATTAATAAAATGAGATGATACACATAAAATTTAATGGTTTAACCATTTCAACTTATAAAATAATGTTATTTTTGATATTAACAATGAATTTAAAGGCGTGAATGTGGAGACAGGAAGAGCTGCATAAATATCATTTGCAATTTAGTTAGTTATCACTTACTATATGTTTATGAACAAGAAAACACATGTAGATAGCAAGAAGAAGGATATTATGCAAGCAGCTATGCGCTTATTTGCGACCAAAGGCATCGACGGCATTTCTGTCAAAGAAATCGGGGAGGCTGCTGGTGTGACGGATGCCGCGATTTATAAGCATTTTAAGAGTAAAGATGCGATGGCCTTGGAAGTATTCGGGCAGTATTGCAACAGCTACACTACGTTGATTGACTTCTATCGCAAGCAGAGCGGGAGCTTCATTAGCCGTTTTCATCAATTGGTGGACGAGGTGCTTGTGATGCACGATGAAGATCAGTATGGCCTGCTTCTGTTATCACAGCATCATGAGCTATATGTGGAGGCAAGCCAAAGCTCGAATGTCCGGCAGCCGCTGGAGGCGTTAGTCGAATTTATTGAGCAGGGGATTCGGCACGGAGAACTGCCCAAGCAGGATGCTCAGCTATCTGGTGTGCTCATTATTGGGGCCATTACACGCTTGTCCGTGTCCAGCCTGGAGGGTGAATTACCACAGCAGCTTATTCCGTTTGCAACGGAGGTCAAGGAACGTTTAACCGCTTTATTAAGTCAAGGTCAGTAGTGACCTTTTCTTTTTGAATATAAAGTTAGTGTTTTCTAACTAAAAAAATATGAGGATAGGAAGTGGCTCGAATGTCTAAAAAGATATTGGTTATTCAGGGAAATCCGGTCGTTGGCAGTTATGGAGAAGCGCTGGCTCAATCCTATGTAAAAGGAGCGGAGGCTGCGGGGGCCGAGGTGCGTTTATTGCAGTTGCCCGCGTTGGACTTTAATCCTAATCTGTTAGGTGGATATCGCAATAAATTGCCGCTGGAACCGGATTTAATCAAGGCTCAGGAATCTATTAAGTGGGCGGAGCATCTGGTTTTCGTTTTTCCGATCTGGTGGGGGAGCTTGCCTGCATTAATGAAGGGTTTCATTGATCGTATTTTTATGCCGGGGTTTGCATTTAAGTATCAAAAAGGAAAGCCGTTGCCTGACAAGCTCTTAAAAGGCAGAACGGCCCGCCTCATTACTACGATGGACGGACCGCACTGGTATTACCGATTTTTCCAGGGACAGCCTGGGCATCGAATGATGAAGGATTCCACGCTGCATTTATGCGGTGTCAAACCGGTGCATTCTACTGCGATTGATCTCATGAATAAGAAAACAGATCAACAGCGCAACGATTGGCTGAGCAAGGTCGAGCAGCTAGGACGAAGCATGAGCTAGATTTTCAACAGTCCCCAAATCCATTGGCCCAATAGCTAAAAAGACCACAATGGGAGCTACTGGCTCACATTGTGGTATTCGGAATGGCTCATGTTTTGCAATCAACGTTATGTAAATATCGATGCAACTATTAAAATAAATCCGATCACTAGACCGGCAGGGCCCCAATAATGCATAGGGATAAAAAATAGACTGTGCTGAGTTCCCATTCGATAGCGTTGCCCCGTTTCCATATCAACTAACACTTTGTCCGAGTTGGCGTTAAGTGCTTTCCCCAAATACCAGATAATAACTCCTGATACAATGAACACAAAAGCCATCGGCAGCCGGGAATCTATGGAGTCAAGCCCTAGAGCGGATACTAAACTCCCGACAATAACAAATAAAATCCCTGGCACAACGATATTTAAAATACCAAAACCCTTCCAAACAATATTTATCGGTTAAAAGGGAGATTTAGTTTACAGAATGACCCATTCAATGGGGAATTTACAATGTGTAAAACTGGAAAGAAGTCGTCAAGAAAGGGAGGAAAGCATGTATACACGCGGGGTGTAATCCGGAGGTTTGCAGGTACCACAAAAAAGCCGTTTCTCCACATCTTCATAGCTCAGCATAATCTGGCCTGGAGGAGGGAAATCGGCTTTTTCAAATAAGTGAAGTCCTGCGCTTATTCGGTGGTTGCTTTCACTTGCTCTGCTGCGAAGATTACAGGCTTCATAATCCGGCTCAGCATATCCTGTTTCGGACGATTCCAGGTAACCCAATCATCCAGCAGCAATCCGCCCGTGTCACCGCTATTCGGATTCAGGGACCAGTACGTAAAGTACAGGTTGTTGGCACGAATATAGTCTACGAGTGCATTTTGCCATTTGCCCTCAGTGGAGGACATATCGACATTACGACCGCCGAATTCACCGACCAGCACCGGAGCTATGTTTTGCTTGCTAATGTAGCCCCAGTTTTGATCCCAGATGGCTGGCAGGTTGGACGGGAAGGCCGGATCGTTAAACCATGGCTGCGAGGACACACCAGGGCCATAATCATGCGGAGAATATACGACGCGGTTCGGTATGTCCAGAACGACAGGATAGTTGGCTACACCTGTCAGGTTGCCGCCCCACCAGTATTGGCTATTGTTGCCTTGTACATTATGGTCCACACCTTCAACGAGAATCAGCCATTTTGGATTCACGGACAGAATCGCATTCCCTGCGCGCTGTGCCGCCAGACGCCAGTCTGTGGAGATATTGCCTGTACCCCAGCTTGCTTGACCGTGTGGCTCGTTATGCAAATCTGCACCGATAACGGTAGAGTTGTTTTTATAACGTTCAGCCAACATTTTCCAGTCGATAATCCAACGAGTCTCAGGGTACTGGGACGTGTACCACAGCTCGGATTGTCCACCTGAGTCTGGACGGTGACGGTCAAGGATAATCTGAATACCGCGTTGCCCAGCTTTTTCGATCACCTTGTCCATAATTTGAATCGGAGTCAATCCGACCAGATCAGGATTTTTGTAATAATCAATACTGTCCGGACGGGAACTGGAATCGAACAACTGATTACTGTAAGGCAGACGGATCAGATTGTAGCCTTCTTTCTTCACCTGATCCAGCATGTCGTCCATCGAGCGGCTCCACAGTCCATGCAAGGTATAATTAGGGGTTTCCAGACCGAACCAGTTCAAACCGTTAAATGCCGCCTCTTTCCCGGATTCGTCCACAATCTTGCTTCCTGCGGTGTGGTAATATCCTTTCACACTGGCTGCATCTGCTGAAGGGGGAGTGTAGCCATACAGTGAAAAGCCCATTACGAGGGAGGCAATGACGAAAAATGTCTTTTTCAACCCTTTTTTCTTCATGGTTTTGCATCCTCCTTTATTTGAATGTATTTGTAACCGATTACAATTCCATTTTATGTTCAAATATTCCATCAAACAAGTTCATAAAATTCGTATATTTCTAAGATTTCGTTCTAATTCAATAGATTTGTAACAACGGATGGTCAAGCTAAGTGCGAAAGTTCCTCTTGTAAAAGATTCGTAAGGGAGTTCAACACTTCATTTATTATATTTTCCTCCTGTACAAGAAGGTATATAATAAAGTGAAATTCACTTTACATATAGGTTGCAGAATATATATTTGAAAATGAACACGCCTAACACGCAGAAAAAGAGAGGGGGTTAACCATGGTCACAACGATGAAAGAAGTTGCAGAACGTGCAGGGGTGTCGAAGAGCACAGTTTCGCAGTTTCTGCATAAGAGATACAACTATATGAGTGAAAACACCAAGAAGAAGATCGAGCAAGCGATTGAGGATCTCAGTTATATTCCCAATGAGGTGGCACGCAGTCTCAAGCAGAAGAAGACCTTTATTGTGGGTGTTATTTCTTCAACCATTTTATCGAGATTTACAACAGAAGTCGTGCGTGCAATTGAAGATGAATGCCAACTGGAAAATGTCCAGGTCATTGTCTGCAATACTGATGATGATTCGCTCAAAGAGAAAAAGTATGTCCAGTCGATGATTGCTCGGCAAGTGGATGGACTTATCATTTTTCCGACGGAAGAGAACAAGAAATTATATGTTTCCCTTGTCAAGAATGGCTATCCTTTCGTGTTTGTGGACCGAAAAATCGATGAAATCAGCGTAGACACAGTGCTGTTGAATAATGAAAAGGCCAGCGAGCTTGCGGTTGAAGCGCTCATTGAGCATGGTCATAAAAACATTGGCATCATCACGTTCCCCTTAGGCAAAAAAGTGATCACCACACGAAGTGAGCGGCTGTCCGGTTATAGAAATACGATGGGCAAACATGACATATCAGTGAATGAAAACTATATCAAAAGCGGCAGGTTGGATGAAATGCCAAAACTTATTGGACAACTATTCCACATGAAGAACCCGCCCACCGCAATCATCGCTACTAATGACATGATTTTGGAGCAGGTGCTGATTTATGCAAAAAATAACCGTCTGACTATACCTAATGACTTTTCCTTGATTGGCATAGATGATGTATCCTTTGCGTCTTTTTATAATCCGCCGATCACTACCGTTTCCCAGCCGAGCTTTGAAATGGGGAAAAGAAGTGCGAGGCTGCTGCTGGAGAAAATCGATCAAAAAGAGCAAGATTATGAGGAGCTGTCAGAAATCATCCGATTGAATCCGGCCATTAACCACAGAGAATCTGTCCAAAAATTGAACTGAATAATTTGAATAAGTCTTTTTATCTTTTTGGAAACGTTTTTATGAATTCTATTGTAAAAAGAAAATAAAGAGCTATAATAATCCTATGATTCGAGTCATGAATACCTTTTTATTTCTTTATGTACCTGATTTTAGTGATGATAGCGATTTAAATAAAAGAGGGGGGAGGAATGAATCTTAAACGAATAATTTATGGATTCACTTGTGATCTAATTCACAAAAATAATTCTGCTTCTTTTTACATTCCCGGAAGGGAAATTTTTTTCAAGTATTACTAAATCGATTTAGTAAGAGTGAAAAATAATAAAAGAAAGTCGGAGATCGCTATGGAAATGTTTATGAGTATTATCAGGGAGCCATCCATCATTATCGCGATTGTGACATTACTCGGCCTTATATTCCAGAGGAAGAAAGTATCCGAGATCATTACGGGAACTACCCTTTCTTTCATGGGCTTCACCATGATCAAAGTCGGCGGCGGAATTTTAGGAGGCGTTCTCACCAACTTCAGCCAAATTTTTTCTTATGCGTTCAACCTTAAAGGTGTCGTACCAAGCAATGAAGCCATCATGGCACTGACCATTGATCAGATCGGGGCGGATGCTGCGCTCATTCTACTCTTTTCCATGATCCTTAACATCGTGCTTGCACGCCTGACCAAGTTCAAGTACATTTATTTGTCACTTCACTTGATTCTGTTCATGAGCTTTGCCGCTACAGCCGTTATGAAAGGTCTGGGTCTCAGTTCGCTGACTACGATCATCGTCGGTTCTTTGATAATCGGGAGCTATATGGCGGTGTTCCCTTACCTGCTCCGGAATGCCAGCAAAAACATTATCAAATCTGATGAATATACGATTGCTCATGCTTCCATGACCTCTTACATTCTCGGCACCTATTTAGGAAAAGTTTTTGGCAACCGTGAAAATGACACCGAAAATGTAAAAATTAATGACCGCATCAGTTTTTTGCGCGACCCCAATGTTGCAACGACCTTGACGATGCTTGTGCTTTTACTGGTATCCGGACTGGTTGCTGGTTCTGATTATGTCAGCAAATTATCTGATGGCAAAGAATACATCGTCTTCATCCTCGAACAGTCAGCTATTTTTGCTGCCGGCTTGTATATTGCAAAAGCAGGTGTTAAGCTTTTCACGACTGAAATTGTACCCGCTTTCAAAGGGTTCTCCCAAGTGTTCGCACCTGGAGCAATCCCTGGTGTGGATGTTCTGGTACTGTTCGACAAATCACCCAATTCCGCGTTGGTAGGCTTCTTGGTCAGCTTCTTCACAGGCGTTGCCTGCGTCTTTCTTTTCCCGCTTGTCGGATTGCCTGTCATTGTGCCGGGGATCATGGCCTGCTTCCTCGCTGGTGGTGCAGCCGCGATATTCGGCAATTCCAGCGGTGGTTTCAGAGGTGCTGTCATTTCCAGTTGTCTTAATGGATTCTTGCTCTGTCTGCTGCCGGCCCTCACCTTGCCGCTCTTTTCTTTTTTGGGTGCAGAAGGGGTGACATTCGCCGATCCCGACTTTACTACCCTTTCCGGAGTACTTTGGCTTATTTTCCGCTGGTTTTAAACTAAATCGATTTATGAATTTTTTCAAAATAACTCATTCAAATAATTTGTGTTTTAAAAGAGGAGGAATTATCCATGTTTTTTAATGACCAAGATATTCAAATTGATACCGTTGACAGTAATACCACCCGGAAAGTGCTGGCCCACAGCGACCAGCTTATGTATGT
This sequence comes from Paenibacillus sp. LT-B23, assembly GCF_059417685.1. Classification (NCBI taxonomy): domain Bacteria; kingdom Bacillati; phylum Bacillota; class Bacilli; order Caryophanales; family Paenibacillaceae; genus Paenibacillus; species Paenibacillus sp. LT-B23. Next base: position 27,747 of record NZ_JBSQBM010000034.1, read on the forward strand.
CAAAGTGATGTTTGCTAAAGCCCAAACAGGGGAGATCCTGTTGCATAAGCATGTCCATGAACAAGTCACTTATGTATTGAAGGGAAGTTTTAAGTTCATGATCGATAATGGCGAAACAAAGGAAGTGCAGAACGTCAAAGAAGGAGACAGCATCCATTTTCCATCCGATACTCTTCATGGCTGTATCCCACTAGAGGATGACGGTATTCTGCTAGATGCATTTACACCAGCACGTGCAGATTTTATGTAAATTCCCTTACTAAATACGGTGTATCTATTGAGTATGTCGAAAAAATGATTGATGGACAGGAAGAGTAAAAGAAAGGGATACTCCCAATGCGAGCATCCCTTTTTGTATTCGTCTACCCAGCGATATACCTTGTTTCATACAATCTTTGAGAGAAGTATGACTATAGAGCTAGAAATTGTTTCCGCCTGAATGGTGATCATTGTTTATAGTAATCAAGGGATTGCGTAAGAAATGGGGCGAGAATACCGGGAGCGGAAAACACTGGAAGCCGAAGACTTATTGAATATGGCACAGAGCTACATGAAACAAAAGTTTGAAGAAGAGGTATGGAAGGCTCATATACATACACCTGTAGAAAGTGTGCATTCCAAGGGACAGAAGCATGAACGCATTATGTGAGTCTGGTGTCTGAAATTAGGAAAGGGCATATTCTATTCAATTCGGATAACCTCAGATACAACTATCAGGTTAAGGATTACAATCGAAACTGTACATACGACGATGCGCCGGATAGTTTATATGGGCTGTCCAATTGATCCAATCCGTTTAGCAAGTGGGCAGATCAGTGCAAGCGTATAGTCTTGCCAAAATGTACAAAGACGTCTAACATTTATTTCGGGTGTCGTGATGAAAATAGGAGGCGTTCAAGAATGAAAGAAAAAAATGTCAGGGGAATTAGGGTAACTGATTATCATGATATTTTTTTGTTAAACCAAGACTTTAACCCAAAACTATATCTATTTTCTGAAGAAAAAGTAAAAGAGAAGATTGAAATCATAACAAAGAAAACAAAAGATATGATCTTTGTTTGTGAAGGAAACAACGAGGTAATAGGATATATTCATGGGAGTCCGTATGAATTGCTTTTTTCTGACTCTTTAGTAAATATACTGGGATTTGTTGTGAAAGAAAAGTATAGAAATCAAGGTGTAGGTAGCTTGTTGATTGAGCGTCTTGAACAGTGGGGAAAGAGCCATGGATTTTCTGGGATTAAACTGTTATCTCACCCAAGTCGAATACATGCTCACAGGTTCTACGAACAACGTGGTTATATGTTTACAAAGGACCAAAAAAATTTTATAAAAATGTTCAAATAGTACATATGTGGAACGAGAGCTCAATGAGCAACCAGAACAAGGCCGCTGGCACAAACCAGCAGCCTCGTTACTGAGGGAACGGGTAGCATAGCAGAGTAAATTAGCGGGTTCAAAATGCTAACTCCTCAGTTAGGTTCCCGAACCCATAATCTACAGATGAGACCCGCCACTTGCATCAATCAATTGACCGGTTACCCAACGGCTGTCCGATGAGGCAAGAAAGGCAGCAATATCTGCAACATCTTCAGGTTGCCCCCACCTTTTGAAGGTTGAAAGACCAGAGGCAAATTTCTGTCCATCGGGATCTTTTAACGTCTCGTCATTCATCTCTGTATTAATAATGCCAGGCTGGATGGCGTTTACCGTAATATTACGGCTCCCAAGTTGCTGAGCCAAGACGTACGTAAGTGTGTCGACTGCCCCCTTCGATATGCTGTAGGCAAAAACACTAGGAGAGGCCACTCGTGTAACAAACGATGAGATATTGATAATGCGGCCTCCATCTTTCAGACGCGGCAAAGCTTGCTGGGTAACAAAAAGCGGTGCTTTGACATTAATGTTCATGACTTCGTCAAAAGATTCTTCCGTCGTCTCTTCTATGGTTACAATTTGACCGATTCCAGCGTTATTGACGAGAATATCAAACCGATTATCGCCTGTACGTTCCCGAAGAGCTTCATCCAATGTCGCAAATAAATCATGAATGCCGTTAAGGATACTTAAGTCAGCACCGATCGTGAATGCAGCACCTCCACTTTGCTCAATCTTATGAACTAATTCCACTGCTTCATTTTGTCTTTTTCCATAGTGTACAGCGACGACTGCGCCCTCCTGTGCCAGACGTAACGCAATGCCACGACCAATCCCCCGGCTTGCACCAGTTACTAAAGCGATTTTACCTTTTAACTTACTCATGCTTTCATCTCCTTGTTTGGAATTCATGTTTAGTTATATCACGAGGTGATGTTTGAAATGTTGCTCTTTCATTCGGAATTCATGTTTGTCGTCAATGGGTCTACGGAAAACTAAGCTAACGAAGAACGATAGTGCAATAAGGAACTACCTTATTTAAACTGTACCCCTATGTAAAGGACATTTCTAAAAAAGACCTATACTGCTTGAAGAAGACGATCTCTGTACTGAACAGGGGTCATCCTTTTTAAATTCCATTGGTATCTGTAGTGGTTGTAGTAGGTCATATATGCCTTGATTTCTCGTTTGACTTCATCCAGCGTGGTGTAGTTCTTCAGCGATATTTCATCTTTAAAATGACCAAAGAAGGATTTTTGCGGAGCATTGTCCCAGCAATTTCCCCGTCTGGACATGGATTGCCCGAGACCCATACGTTTCACTTTCTTCTGAAAATCCGGATGAGTGTAGTGGGTACCTTGATCGGAATGAATGAAGGCGTCTTGGGTCTTCTTGTATCTACGATTCTTCTGTAAGTGAAGCAAGGTGTTTGTCGCCAGATCCATGGTGATTCGCTCCGACACATGATAAGCCAAAATTTCATTGGTGGAGCTATCCTTGATCGTGGACAGATAGGCTCGCTTTCCTTTTCCATAACTTAAGTAGGTAATATCGGTTAGAAGAACCTTGCCAGGCAATCCCTGTTTGAAGTTACGTTGTAATAAGTTAGGAACGACTCGATGCTCCTGGGTTGCCTTCATCATTCGCTTGTACGGATTCGCTTTTCGATGAGGACATACGCTACCATATTTTTTCATGATTCTTCGGATTCGCTTGAGATTCCAGACGATCTGAAATTGTCCTTCCAGCGTCATCTTGATGGAGCGCGCTCCTTTGTTGCGCTTTTTAAAATCGAAGGCCTTGCTGACGTGAACTCGGATTTCCTCGTCAGCCTGTTCTTTCTGATTGCGCCTGTGGATGGATGACGGGTCCAATACCGGTAGTAGCCGCTTTTGGAGACACCTGCAATCCCGCACAGATAGCTCACCATTCGTCGGAGATTGTATTTCAGAATCACGGTTCGGATCAACTTGTATAGAAGACCGGGCGCCAGTTTTACTCGTGGTTCCACCCCCGTTCGACCATGCGAATCTTTTTTAAGAGTTCATTCTCTGCTTGGAGCAGGTGGATCTGTGCTTCCAATCTCGCGTTCTTCTCTTCCAAGGTTAATTCTCGCTTTAAAGGTCTTCCTGAATGCTTGCCTCTTGCATCGTGCAAGCCTAAATCGCCTTGCTCTCTGTAACTGGCTCTCCACCGTTTTGCAGCGGCTTTGATGCGAGTCATTCCAACGATCTGCACTTCAAACCCACAGGACTCAAAAATGTCCATGGGCAGCTTTCTTGCTGATTCGATGTAATAAAGAGTTGTTTGAACTCATCTGTATACGTAATTCCTTTAGGGAAATTAAAAATAAGCTTTTGATTACTTCGATTTTCTTGCATCGCATAGTTCTTGAGAATGGCATGCTGACCATTGTAGTAATCCGCATATTTCTGTTTGGCTATCGTAGTCGATTGGAGTTCATTTAGACACTCAAGAATTAGTTCTACATTTATTTTCATACCTTTGCTTCCTTTCAACATAGAAATGTCATTTTTGCTTGTTAATTTTTGCTTACATAAAAATAAAAGAACCACCTTTGTCAAGAATAGGAAGCGTACCCAGAAGGCACAGGTAAAGGAGGAACAGGAGACAATAGATGAGTGAGCTAATGAATTTGATGAAGCGATTATTGAGTATGGAACCAACAGATATATCTAAGGATGATATCCTGATCCATTATTTGAATAAAGCGAGGTGTAACATTTATGGCTATTGTAATGTGGCAACACTACCAGTGGAATATGATGATGTTATTGTCGATTATGCGGTGTATCTATATCAAAATAAGGATTCGGTTGGCCTGATAAATAAGCAAGAAGGTGAACGCTCAGCTACTTATGAAACAGGAATTCCGATAAGTATTCGACTTGCTCTTCCTTTACCTAAAATCAAGGTCGGGACAGATTAATGTTCTATGATACGAAGCTGGAAATTTTGAATCATGCTGATTTGAAACCTGTCCAGTTGATCATGGCAGATGTACAACCTTATCGCAAAAGCTTTTCATTTGAAGATGGTTACACCTTGGAGACGATACATCGAGCTTTCTGTCCATTGGAATCCTTATGGCAGTCAAATTCCTATGTTCGAATTGGCAAGGATGTCTTTATTATTTTAGACATGAAGGAATGGAGTGATTATGTGGAGTTATACCTGTATCGCTGTAAGTGGGATTTTGTATTGGAGGTGGAGGAATGACAAGGAGTCTAGAGCCGATGATAGATTTCTTTCTGCGAGAAAAAGGTGAGCTTGTGCATATCAATGGTGTGCGTCAACTTGCTCTCATTCGAGATGCGACAGATACCATTCGAATGACAGATGAAAAAATCATTCGGGCAGCGACACCTTTACATACAGGAGATATCGTAGACTATCGTTATGAACGTTATCTGATCCCCAGTCAGGTGGATCAAAATGAACAATCTTGTCGAGGCAGGATGCGGAAATGCAATCAACGGCTGGCTTTAAACTGGAACGGGCAGGTAAAATGGTTTGATGCTGTGGTGGAAGCCAGAACGTTTTCAACGGAAACAGGTAAAGTTATCTCCATGCCAGAGGGAAATATTATAGTTAGGCTACAAGACAATGCAGATACGCCAAACATCGCATTATGCCAACGATTCTATATTACTCATCAGCCGTTTAAAATAGTTGGAATTGACCGTACGATGAATGGCATTATCTTGTTAAGCTGCACATTGGATAGCATAAATACAGCTTACGATGATGTGGAAAATAATATTGTAGACCGATGGAAATATGAGACTGCTCATACCTACGCATTACATATCAATCAGGGAACGATAACCTATGTACGGCTCAACGAAATAATACAGTTAAATGTGACTGCTACGGATAATGGGAATGAGATAGCCAATCCATCGATTATCTATACATCCAGTGATCCGGGTGTAATTAGCGTAGACCAGCAAGGTCAGGTTATGGGCATCGCTTTGGGACAAGCAAGTATTACTGCAAAACTAACGTATCACCCCACAGTACGGAGTACCATTGAAATGAGAGTCGTCGAAACAGGAACGCATATCTATTCGATAGCCATTACTGGTAATCCCATGCTCAAATCAGGCCAAAGTGCTTCATACGTCAGTCATATCTATGATTATGGAACAGAAGTGTTTGACCAGTCGGTAGAGTGGAGTCTACGGAATCAAGATGATTCAATTCCTATCATGGGGAGCGTGACAGTGAGTACAGGAAATAGCGTGACGGTGAAAGCAGGAAGCAGTAGTGGGGCGAACAATAAAGCCCTTGTACTGACAGCCACCTTAGTAAGCGATCCTAGCATGACCATAGAAAAGACCATTAGCCTTAAAAATTTATTCTGAGCTTTATATCTATCGGCTTGCCTTAGAGGTGAGCCATTTTTATTTCAAAGGAGCACATACATATGCAACGAAAATCCATCGACTACCTACTCAGTCTGAGCCTATTGAAGCAATTGAGATCACAAAATGTCATTACAGAAGAAGAATTTATAGCCATTGACCAGCTTAATAAAAAATCTTTCAAGTAACTATAACATGGGCAGAAATGGACTTGATGATGTGCCGCAAGCATTATACCATGTGACCGTATAAAGAAGATATCGAAGGGAGAAACATCTATGGCCCAAGCCGCAACCGCAAAAAAAGTCGTCGTTGTTCCCATTAAAACGATGGACATCGTAGAAGGAATTCAATCGATTCAAAAGAAGAAAGTCGCTGCCTATTGCCGGGTTAGTACCGATTCCGAGGAGCAAAAGGAAAGCTATACCAATCAGGTCAACCATTATACCCAATACATTCAAAACAACTTGGAATGGGAAATGGCGGATATTTATGCCGATGAAGGCATCACCGGAACCAGTACCAAAAATAGAACACAATTTAATCGGATGATACAGGATGCGCGAAACGGTAAATTGGATCTCATACTGGTCAAGTCGATTTCAAGATTTGCTAGGAATACACTGGATTTATTGAAATATGTACGGGAACTCAAAAGTCTCGGAGTGGCTGTATTCTTTGAACGAGAGAACATTAATACACTGGATACAACAGGTGAAGTACTGCTGACCATTCTGAGTTCTCTTGCCCAAGACGAGAGTCGAAACATTTCTGAAAATAGCCGATGGGGCATACTGCGTGGCTTCCAAAACGGCAAAGTCTTCTGTAACACGAACCGCTTCCTCGGCTATGATAAGGATGAACATGGTGAACTGGTCATTAATGAGAAGGAAGCTGAGATTGTGCGGCGCATATACGAGGAGTATTTGGATGGCAAAAGCTATCAGGCGATAGCTAGAGGATTGATGCGAGATAAGATTAAAACAGTCACGGGTGGCGATACGTGGTGGGATTCCTCCATTACCTTAATTCTGACCAATGAGAAATATTACGGAGCTTTACTACAACAAAAGACGGTAACCGTTGACTTTCTAACCCACAAACGAATAAGGAATAAAGGACAGGAGCAGCAATATTTAATTGAGAACAATCATGAACCGATTGTATCCAAGGAAATATTCGATGCGGTACAAAAAGAAAAGGAACAGAGAGCCAAGCTGAAAGGGAGCGTAATGGGAGAGAGTAAAAGATACTCCAGTAAATACGCACTGAGCAGTAAAGTATATTGTGGATGCTGTGGGGCCATTTTTAAACGCCGAACTTGGAACAGCAATAATCCATCTAAAAAAGTGGTATGGCAATGCAAAACGTATGTCAATGAAGGTAGAGCAGCGTGTGATGCCAAATCAGTCGATGAACAAGTTTTACATTCCGCGTTTGTACGATTGTTCAATCGGATGTATGAGAATAAGGAAAGATTTATTAAAACGCTGAAAGCCAATATTGAATCGGCACTTTCCAGCAGAGTAAGGCAAGAACCGCTATTGGACATTGAAGGACAGATGCAACAATTGAAATCCGATTTGAAGGAATTAGTGAATCTTAAGCTACGGAATCAAATTGATGAAACGGTATATGATGAAGAAACGAACAGACTTTCCAATGAACTCAATGAGCTACGACAACAGAAGCTGACACTGGAGCAGGAGCATGAGCAAAAGGCACAACTCAAGGAACGTGTCGATGAAATTATCCAAGTCCTAAGCTCGCGGCAAGATATACTGGAACAATTTGATGATAACCTATTTAATGCGTTGGTGGAGAAGATCACGATTCTCTCACCAGCGCATTTTGTTTTTACCTTGAAAAGTGGAATGGACATAGACGAAATACTGGACTAACGAAACCATAGGCTGAAACGATCAATAGGCTAGAGAATATTTGTGGAGTGCATGACGGGAAGAATCAATCGAATCCCGTCTTTAACTCCTTCCATGTAGATGGATTGCTTATCCTGACTTAGCTGATAGCCTATGGCTTCTTCCCATTCAGATAGCAGATGCTGAATATCCTCAGTTTGATTAATTTTGAATTGATCCATTTGAGCGAATAGATTTTTGTTCTCTGATGAACATGAAGTCTGTTGTTCACTGGCGAGTTCTAACTCATAAAATCGTTGGCGTAATGCTTCTTGAAACCATTCTGGCCAATCTGACATAACACATTTCCCTCCCGTGGTTGAAGTGTGTGTATGTTAACTCTGATGGGGAGGGATGGCAAGTCATTGTTTTGTGCAGGAAAGATGGATTATTATGATTTTTTAACCTTTTTATTTTGATTATACAAAAAAGCTCATTCCTACTCATGATTCAAGTGGGAGTGTGCCTTTGAAAGGCTATCAAGTATGTTAAGTTGTTTTGCATATGCGCTAATATTATAAATTAAATTTACCCGAAATTATTGACATACCATTGACATGCTTATTTGAATCCTTCTAAACCATGATATGGATTCGAAATATTTTCACCAACTTCATCAATTGTATCTATTATTTCTTTTAATATTAATTCATCTATATCCCTATCTTGATTTATTGAATCTTTAATTTTTTGAAAGCAATTCTTTAGTCCAAGGTTTACAACGATTGAAAGAATGATATCTACATCATCATAAGAATCAGTGTTCCATATCCTGCAAAGAGCCTTATCTGTACCATCTCTTACTTCACTTTCCAATAACTCGTAGGTCATAACTTGTCTATCTGTTAATTGGCTAAGAATTAATAAAAAATCCTTTTCCTCAATTTTCCCAATATCAAATTCATTCAATACGTTTTGAAACATCAATGCTAATGTTTCTGTTGGTAATACATCGGGTAAATTCTCAATTTCTTCAAGATTCATTTTTTTATTTCCCCTCTATTGGAATGTGAACTTCATTTAAGGATTGATTTTTAGTCCAAGTTCCATCAGTTTTTAATTGTTTATTACCTATTTTTATTTGTCCAGTCCAACGTGTACCTGATACTGATCCAGGGTACTTACTTGCAGCTATAGGATCTGGTGAATGCCATCGAATAATTGCCTTCTGTCCATCAGCCAGTAAAAATTCATACTTTGCTCCATCTTTAATTGTACTTGTTGGAATAAATGTACTTGACGTATCTGGGGGAATCATCGATTCTAAATTGGATAAGCTAATTTCCCCATTTTTCAGTAGATCTTGTGCCCCTTGTCTAGCCTGGTCTCTTGTTAAAGTCTCTATAGAGGAATTTACAGACCTAGTATTTTCTGATTTAACAATTTCTTTTTCCTTTTTTAAATATTCTTTTATATTCGAGGCGTTTCTTGTATTTGTACTCTTAGCTACATTATATATGACCTTCTTTTGAATTTTACTATTTTCTTCTCTAGTTGCCTTGGAGGCAGTCTCTCGTAGCGTTTTCCTTGCCTGTTGATCCTGTTGTTTATATTGGTTTTTCGTTGTTAACCTTTCATTTGGTTGTGGTTTGTAGCCTTTGTTTTCAAGAGTTTGGTTATTTTTTTTGGTAGCTATGTTTTCTCTAGCTTCTATTTCTTGTCTCGCTAATAATTCCTGGACTCTTACTTTTGCACTTACTCCAGAAGAAATATTAAAGAACCCTTTTCCTCTACCCAGTTTTGAAAGTATCCCCTTTAATTCTTTAGTATGGTCCATACCCCCTCGACCCCCAACCATAAGAGGGTTTTCTGTGATAATAGCATAGAACATCCATTTTTTCTCTTCTTCGGATACTCCTTGCTTCCTAGTTAGCATGAAAAAATCGCCGGGATAGTTATGCTTCCATTCACTATAGTATTGGCGATCCGGTTCACCGTCACGAGTACGTACAAGACCATCTTTTCCTCGATAACTCCCCGGTTTAAGTTTGGGTGTAAAGTCTTCGGTATATGCTGCTCTAAGATAATCCTGCCAGATTCTTTCGTAGTCTTCTTCTGTCAGTTCTGGTGGCGCAGCTTCTTTTTTTGCTTTAAGGGCAGCTTTAGCTCTAGCTTCTTTTTCTGCTTTAAGAGCCGCTTCAGTTCTAGCTTTTTCTTTATAGTCCCTGAGCATTTTATCCCGAACGCTTTTAGGAACTTGCTGATAGGCATGAGCCATAGCATTCGACTCTTTCAGCAGGTTCTGAACCAGCTCCAGTGGGCCTCCAGAATTCGCTACATGACGTGCACTCGTATATGCTTTTCCTAAAATCCACTTGCTATAGTAAGCTTGTTTGGCTTGCTCATGCTCATATTGACTAATCAGTCCCTCAAGGGCTAAACCAGCCAAGTGTTTGAGCGGGTGCAACCCCGTTTCTTTACTGCCTCCAACCGTGGGCGTTCCTTTACTACGAATAGGGATGGCTCCAGTTGCTTGTAACACGGTTGCCGCCACTTTACCTGCTGGCCCACCCACCGTATTCAACATCACACTGGCTACGTTCCCAACTACGGGAATGGAACCTAACAGCTTGGATACCGTTCCCATCAAAGCATTGGCCTGTTGAAGCGCTGCTGGAGTTGTAACTTTTGCTTTTGGAGTAGGGGCTTGGCTGCTCTTGGCTACTGATTGAGCTGCTTCATATGCTTTGATACTCATTAATGGCGGTTCAGGTACAGGAGGGAGGTCAGCCACGAAAACGGGTGCTTTCACCGTACCTTCCTGATAAATCACTGGAGCTTTGGTATCTGTCTCACCATCCAGCACCATGCTACTTTCTCCACCTTTGAGATACAGCGCCGTTCCAGCTTCCAGCGACAGTTCCTCACCTGCATCAAGCTTCACATGACCACCCTGAATCTGTACATCCCCCGGACTGTTGATGGTGATGCCACCATCTTCATTTAGTGTAATGGAAAATCCATCGGAGGTAGAAAGGGTCAGTTCTTGCTCAGACATTTCTACGCCGCTTCCTTGCACATGTTGCCATACCTTCACATTCGGCTGTCCATTTGCGTGGCGTTGTTGTCGGAGCGAATCCGTTACATAGGCATCTTGTTCGCGGTGTGTAGGTAGATACAACTCCACCTGTTCTCCGATCTCAGGCATATCGTACCAGCCGCTATGTTCTTCGGCTACATATCTTGTCGCCACGGGAAACCAGCAGGCTTTGGCAGGATCTTGCTTCGGGTCGATGTCCAGTTGAAGCTGTACGAAATCCTGCTGTACCTTGAGCACCGTTCCTGTCAGCGAAATCCCGGTGGCCTGATCGTTTTCATAACGGGCATAGCGAATATTCTGTTCCGCTTGGAGATCATAGCGGGTACGCAGTAAGCCATCTGCTAACTGTGTCACTGCCCGAACGACGACCAACTCTTTGCCTTGTCCGATGGGTAACGTGATGAGGTCGCCTAGCGCGTAGTATTGCAGACTTTCAATCATATAGGTGACATAAGAGCCAGCAAGTTGTTCTCCCGGCTTTTCCGCATCCAGCTCATGAAACGTTTTTCGTACCCTGTAAAACACATCCCGTTCCACTTTGTGCTGTTTGCCTTCTGGCATACCGAAGAAAACTTTGGGCGAAGCTGCGGTTACCTCTGGTACAAGTACGGAACCAAAGCGAGAAGCGAGACGTTTTAAAAATGCCCAATCCGTCTCCTCATATTGTAAAACAAAAGTATCCAGTTTGGCATAATTAGTTATGGTATCAATGGCGTCTCCATACTCATATTTACGAACCATCGAGGTGACCAGATCATCATAAGTGCGGTGAATATCTTGATAGGAACGTTTTTTCAGCTTGATATCCATTTGATAGGAATGGGAAGCAGCCTTCAGTTCAAAGGTATATACTCCCCGTGTGCAATTCACAGACATTTGCGTAACGATCCCGTGAAACAGTCTTCTTAGCGATTGTCCCTGATCATCCAACTGACGAATCACAATCGGTTCTTGCTCCATGTTCTGTCCGATGCATGCGGCTCCTTGTTCTTCGGAGAGCATACCACTGATATGTAAAAAGCTATGATCATTAATGGTACGTGTGATTTGAAGTTGATCGATGTGTTGCGGCTGAAAGGGACCATAAAAGCGTAGGCTTTCATACCCGATCCCATCTGATAATAGGCTCAAGTGAGTTCATAACTCCTTTCTAGATGTGATGGCTGATTACAAAAGTAAAGTGCAGCATGTTTAATTCGAGTCTGACGAATAGAAGAAATGGATGGTACAAATTTGAGTCGAGATAGATATGTATCACTGAGTTTATTGGGTAC
>NZ_JBSQBM010000035.1:0-38246 GCF_059417685.1 Paenibacillus sp. LT-B23
AGAATTAAATTATAGACTTATCCATTTAATTGTTAAAACGCAACAAACCTCGAACATCGGAGGTTTAAGCCTGTTTCTCTGCTTTTATATACACCATAGAAGACGAGTTTTACACGTTAAGATAACCGTCAGTCTTTCCCCTTTGCAGCTTTTATAGATCTATTTATACCTTCAAGCAAGCCGCTCTACATTCGACTTTAAAACCTTAGTGTGCCATTTTCATATCGCTTTAGAGTTTCAGACAATTTCACCATAGTTGTTAATCGGCTGCGCCTGAACCTATCTTACACCTCTCCACTTTTTGTCCTTTTTTAAGGTGAATGTATTGCGTCCGCATTCAACCACATCTATGCCATGAGTGAGGAACACCATGCTGTAATTTTCGGGAGACGCGTTCAAACATTTAGGTCTTTAACAGGCTATCAAGCCAAGTGTGAAAGGTCTTCCATGAATGTTTCTTGATCAGTTCTCCGCTGAACATTCACTTGGAGGGTTGTTGTTTAGAAGTGGGGAGCGTTTCAACTGTTCCTTTGTTACCTCAGTAATTTTCTTTTTCGAAAAAAATTCATGCAAAATATCATCTATGTATTATTGGAACGCGTTATCAAGTAGAGTACAAACCATCAAAACAAATCTGCATGTTAGAAAGCATAGCCGCAAATCTTTACGCCAGTCTACGGTTAGTCGTTTTAAATGTTCCTTAAGGATACTAAGTAACGATAATTCCAAAGGATATCAACATTAAGAGTGTCGTGCGATGAACATAGATACATAGGCTTTTCTTTTGGGACTGAGAACGGAACATGACCGCATCCAGTTCAGTCGCAAAACATCTAGCAAAAGCAAATCTTTTTCTTAAACTATAAGATGGATCTACCAAGGAGAGTACCCCGTACTTCTCCGGCTGCTTATGTCTGCTTATACCGCTTTCCTTAGTACCACAATGACTCTTACAATCCATCTATGCCGATAGAGATGTTCTAGCTTGCTATGATCCCGATATACTAATATGTTAGTTGCCATAGATTGATTCTCCTGTTTGAATGTGTTGTGTTGACTTTATTACATGAACTAGGTCATGAACCATATCTTCATTTATTTAACGGTGTCATCTTCATATCATGTTAGAACCGTTATTTTTTAAAAAAACAAATGCCAGTACTCTTCCTCCTCCAACCGATTTTCTAAACATTGACCTTAAGAAATAAATATGATAAAATAGATATTTTAAAAATTAATGATTATTCTTCAGCATCAAAAATCCCGCCCTGCACTGCCCTCCATATAATAGGCTTTTCGATTTGTTCTCATTACCCGCCCGTTTTTAATATCAAAAAATCCTCGTAATGCTTTTAAAATATTTTTTTGAACTCCAGTCTATTTAGGTAGTCCTGTGAGCATGTAATCTCGCTACTTTATAATATTTTTCTTGTACTTCTTTACCAAAATTAAATAAAAACTCATCACGTTATATGTATCAAACTCTTTTCAGATGTATATCATATGTATATACATCATACAAAGGATGGGGTATAATTGGAACATAAAACGAGAAGGGATATGATCCTCATGACGACAACTACGCTTAGCAAATGGGGAAATAGCATTGCGATCCGTATTCCGAATCAATTACTTAAACATCTTGATTTGGAGGAAGGCTCTGAGGTTGAAATGATCGTAACATCTGAAAAAGAAATTATCCTTCGGCCTCTCATAAAACCTCAAGAAACGAATGAAGAATTGCGTGACCACTTAGCTATGCTACTTTCAAAAATTAAAACAGATTCGCCACGTCACAACGAAGTTGATCTTGGTATCGAGGGAGACGAATTGATTTGATCATTCCTACACGCGGAGATTTGGTTTGGCTAGATTTTGATCCACAAGCTGGACACGAACAAGCTGGACGACGACCCGCAATCACACTATCTGATAAACCTTTTAATGAGTTGACTGGTTTTGCCGTCATGTGCCCCATCACGAACCAATCTAAAAATTACGCATTTGAAGTTCCTTTACCGGACGGATTGCCCTTTAGCGGCGTTGCTCTCACTGATCAAATGAAAAGTCTGGATGTTAGAAAGCGTAGAATTAAAATTGTTGGTAATGTATCTCCCGACTCCGATTTTATGAAAAGTATCCTTCGGAATACTCGATCCATATTAGCGTGAAAAGCGTTCCTCTTTCATATAAACCCAAGCAAAAGTCTTGCCTTTATTTAAATAAGCAATCTGAACTGGAAAACAGATGTAGAGAAGCGAAAACAAGCAGTCCATCCTCAACCGAGGATCGGCTGCTTATTTTCTATGAGCTTCACCATTTGTTTTATGTTTGCAATTCCCATACCATAGAATTCAACTGCCGAATAAGCCTGTTGTCCTGCTCCGCAGGTGCATGACAGCAGTCCATCCTTTTGCATTTAACGCAGGCAGTCGAAGTCAGCACTATTCCCGCACTCAACCCTCTTACAATTTCTTGAGCGTGGGACATTTTCAAATCGCTTTCCATCTCTTGGATATCAATGCTTTCGCGTTCCGATATATTACTACCATCCACGTGTCGAGACGATGGAAAGGAATATACATTCCCAATTTCCACAAATACACATAGTAAATACCGCTTCCAATGGGCCATTCTGTAAACTAACTCTCTCTTTTAACCGATAAATACATATGCTGGATTTAGGAAAGGAGACACCTATGGAAAACATCGTGACGTACGGTCATATCGAAATCATGCCTTATGAATTCGTTCGCCTTCATGAGCTTAAAATCTTAAAAACAGTCAATGACCATGCCCGAATGATCTGTACAGGCATCATCTCGGAGAAAAAGCGCGAGCTGTATGTACGTGCTTCGGATGAAGAAACCCAGGTCAAAGCTTTTGTTACAGACAAAAATGGCAATCGACAGCCCCTTTTTCGAGGCATTGCCCTGGATGTGGAGGAAAAAGTCGTTCACGGCGTTCATTACCTGACCGTCGAAGCCATATCTCATACCTATGAGCTAGATATTAAGCGGCATCAACGCTCTTTCCAGAACCCCAAGCTCACCTATACGGGTCTGATCGAAAGTATTGTATCGGACTACTCCAAAGCCGAAGCCATGGATGTGGTGTCCCACAAGAAGCCCATCGGTACCTTTATCATGCAATATGATGAAACGGACTGGCAATTTTTGAAACGGATGGCTTCCCACTTCTACTCTCCACTCATTCCTGCGGTGGGCTATGGGGTACCGAAGTTTTATTTTGGCCTACCTATGGGACTCAGCAAGGGTGAAATACAATCTACCAATTATAAAGTCACCAAACGGGTCGCGGATTTTCAAACCGCCTCCGAAAACCATATTCCCGGCGTACGTGATGCTGATTTTATCCAATATGAGGTCGAGACGGAGAAACTGCTGGAGCCCGGCTATGAAGTGACCTTCCAAGGCCATAAGCTGATCGTAGCTGAGGTGCTAACGGAGATAAAGGATGGGGTGCTGACCCATACCGCCAAGCTGTCGCCACGAAGCGGCTTACGTCCGATTAAAGACTACAATCGCTCCATTATCGGTGCTTCCATTCATGGCAAGGTACTGAGCGTTCGTCGGGACAAGGTCCGCGCCCAGCTCGATATGGACGATCAGCAAGATCCGAACACGGATTACTGGTTTCCCTACTCTACCATTTATGCATCTGCGGATAACACGGGCTGGTATTGTATGCCTGAGGACGGGGACAGCATCCGTATCTATTTCCCCAGTTATAAGGAAGAAGAAGGGTACGCGATCAGTTCAGTTAAAAGAGAACCGCAGCCTTCCGCGGGAAAATCTTCTGCCGCTACTGGACATGGGACTGCTTCTGCTTCGTCTGCTGAATCAAAGTCTTCTTCAGCATTGTCCGCAGCAGCTCCTACACCAGATCGAATGGCTGACCCTGCCATTAAGACACTGCGAACCAAATACGGCAAAGAAATCATGCTCGCCCCCGATCAAATCGTCATCTCCGGCAACGGCATGTCCATTGTCATTAACGATAAAACGGGCATTGATATTGTAAGCGGAAAAAATGTGAGTATTAGCGCGACCTCCGATATCGTTATGAGTTCCGGCAACATCCAGCTTTCTGCTGGAAAAATTGAGCTTTCCGGTAAAGGCAATACCATCACGCTCGATGATAAAACGACCTTCTCCGGTACGGAAATCAAGATGAACTAACGGGAGGTTAGTAGATGGATAAACAAGCAGCGTTACACCATTTTAAGGAACATCATTTTACACCTCTACTGGACATTCAGTTAGACATGCTGGAAGCCAAGTTTCATCGCTGCCAAGCTCAACTGATTTTCGATTTCAAAGAATCGTTCAGGGATTTATGTATACACATTCTGAGCATGCAGCACCAAGGCCAAAAAGAACCGATTGGATATATCCACTACTCGTTCTTGCGCACTCAGATTCTGGAGCAATCCTACCTGTACATGGTCGAGGCTTATTCTGCTGAATGGTACGAAGATGATTCCGATTGCAAGCTAACCTATGACGCTTCATGGGCCTGCGCACCGATGAGTACCATGTTGGAAGCCTTGGAGCAGGAGCGAAAAATATATATGGGGACGATCACTTCAGTGGACGTTGAACGACTGATGTTGGAATCCGCTCCTTTTTTTCACCAGTTTGTGAACTCCCTCCTGCGCTTAGGGATGGCAGAAGTGGTTCAAATGCCTGAGTATCTCGCCATTCATAAAGCTGATCGTTTAGCCATCCGAACGGGCGAGTACAAGGATATCAGCGAGAATCTATTTGTCGAAGATCAGAAAGCGCTTCTTGCAGATCATGTGAGCGAGCAATTGATACATTCCAGTGAAGAAGAACCCTATGTTTACGAAAACCTAAAGCGGCTCTCTCTTCCCCACCTTCACCTGATGCAAAAGGATTTGCGCTATAACGATTTTAGCCACAGTGACTTACGGGAAAGCCAGTTTCACACCTGCATATTGATCGGAAGCATGTGGCAACGAGCGAATCTGGAAGGAGGCAGCTTTCGGGGATGCCTACTGACCGACTCAGATTTTAGATATAGCAACTTGAGGGGTGCTAACTTCAATAGTGCCAGCGGACAGCCGTATCGGGAACATGGAGTTCGGGTGCCGGGGCTATGTGGACTTCATTTTGAACACGCCAACCTGGATGGGGCCGATTTTACAGATGTACATTCGTTTGATCATGCATATTTTGAGGGGGCTTCGATGCAAGGAACCCTTGTCCCACGAAAGTACCAACAGCATTGGAAGCTGAATGAAGCACAGCGTCAATCCATCGTATGGACAGAGTAAGGAGAAATGTGTATGCGCCATTATTATGTGCTGGTCGATGACAACAAGGTTTCGCGCCAGATCGAACCTGTAAATACGGTTCTTTTTAAAACGCCATTTGTTGGCATGCCCCCGGCTCAGGTTTTAGATGTTCATGCGACAGAAAATGCCGAATATACAGACTGGCTACCGTTTTCAGCCTCACAACCGCTATTTTCCGATCCGATGAAACGGATTCTGGAGCTATACAATCCACAAGCCCGTTTTAAACAGTTGTATATCGTGAACCGGGAACCTGGCCGCCAGGAATTATATTGGATTTCATCTGTTCCCTCTGTGGATGGTATTTCAGAGCAGACTGAATTTTATCCGCACGATCAAACGCTGAAACGCCTTGTGCTGGATAGTCAAAAGGTGAAAGAGCACCATTTTTTTCGACTGTCCAACGTGAAGGAACCTTATTTCATCGTTAGCTTGGAGGCTGCTGAAAGCTTGCTTCGTCGAAGTTTGAGTGGTTTTCGGCTACAGAAGCTAGAACTCTTATAAGGAGGTTCAATCTTGACGGAGCATTGGGATGAATTTTTTTTGAAGCTGCATTATCAACAAACGTTGAAAGAGCAGTTAAGCGGGGCGGAGAACGATGAAAGCTGGATGCTGGTATCTATTGAAGAAGCGATAAAGGGAATTTTGAAGGGCTCACTAACCCTTCCGGATGAACAGGAAATCCGGTTTCAAGCCCTTCCTGTCTTCGAGGATCAACTTACCCTATCCCTGCCGGATTCTCTCATTCCAGAAGCTCGTGCCAGGCAGACGATAGACCCGTCGAAAAGCTTCATCGTTCAAGACAAGCTGGGCGGAATCCTGTTCGGACTGCACCAAAGTGGGCAAGATCTGGACCCCACGCAAATAGAAATCTATCAACAACAGATGGTTGAGCAAACGAGTCGTGTACAACCGAGTATGAAGCTCGTGGATGAAAAGGCTCTTTCTATTCAAGATACTATCATCGGCTGCTATGAAGCTATTTTTCTAGTTTCCCCCTCCCCTTATTATCAGATTGCCTTTGTGCGTTCCTGGCACGGCAAGGCTGTGATCGGGAGCTGCCAATTTAAGCTGGAGGATGCCCCCTTATGGGTTCCCTTAACCTATGCCATGCTGCACACCACGACATGGTCGGAGCATTCTTAAATGTTTACCTTTTATCCAAGGAGGTGCTTATATGTTTTTACCCCTACTTATCAAGGCACTGGCCCAAGGTGCGCTCAGCGGGGAGCATTCCTATGTGGTCAGAGGAGCCAAGTTACAGTGCAGTCAAGGTACAGACCCGGGTGTGCTCAATACGATGTACAGCCACGGCGTCTACATTAAAGATAAACCCGTCCTGAGCGTAGAAGATGCCATTTGTGGAGCGAATATTAGCAAAATCAATGCTTTTGGTCTGTGTAAATTGAAGCAGGGTCTTCCCTGTGAACCGGAAATTGCGTTTGGGTCCAAGTGGACAGGAGGAAAAGAGGATGTGTTGATCGAGGGTGCCCCTGCCCTGCTCAGTAATTCAACCTTAATGTGTAGCTGCACAGGTGTAACAGACGCGATATCCTCCTTTTTTGCTGGAGGCAGCACGGACAATTCCGCTACGGGATCGGGTGGTGGAGGCATCATTTCCATTACAGATGACGGACAGGATGGCTGATTTTATCAAGCAAGGAGAGTAAGGGATGAGCATCGTAGCGAAAGACCGCTTTACCTATCAGCACTTACATGTCACTTGGCCCTATGGCAAGCTGCGTCTTACGCACGTCCACATGAGTCATGAGCTGGGAGAACATGCCAGACTGGTGATCACAGGCAGCTTGGAAGCCGATCAGGCAGATACGATTATTACTAAAGCAAGCAGCGACGATAAGATCGAACTCTGGTATTCGGATGCCAAGGAACGGAAGCACCCCTTATTTATGGGGCAATTGTACTGCGTAGATGTACAACACCTGCATCAAGAGATCGTGGTGAATCTCGACGTCATTTCTCATAGTTTCAAACTGGATACGCAGCTCAAAAACCGTTCTTTTCAACACATCCATCAAAAGTATGTAGACATTGTAGATGCGGTACTGGCCGATTATAAAGGCTCGGACAAGATTGATGAAGCTTTTGAGAAAAAAGCGACAGACCAGTTCATCATGCAGTATCAGGAGACGGATTGGACCTTTTTAAAACGTCTGGCTTCGCATGTGGGAGCCTTACTCGTTCCTAATATCGTTTCACACCATGCTCAAATTTGGATCGGTATCCCTCAGGCACGGCAGCATATTCAATTGAAAGAGGTTCCTTTTACGCTACAACGCAAGATCGCTCCCTATCTGGATCAGGAGGCGAACGGCTGGAAATCCGCTGCCATCGGGGATTTCACCCGATATACCTTTGAATGGGATCAGATGCTGCAACTGGGAGATGAAGTCAAGCGCAATCTCGAAACCTACGTCATCACCAAGCGTGAAGGCCAGTTGATTCGTGGCTTGATGACCTGGTCGTATGAATGCGCCCTGTCGCCGGGCTTGATGGTCCCTAAAATATACAATCGAACCATCATTGGTGCCGCTATTGAAGGAAAAATACTGGAGGTCAGCCGGAATCAGGTTCGACTACATTTGGATATGGACGATCAGCAAAGTCCTCATGAGGCTCAGTGGTTCCCCTATTCTGCCGAAGGTAATCAGGTCTGGTATCTCATGCCGGAAAAAGGCGCACAGGTGAAGCTGTATTTTCCAAGTGCAGACGAAGATGATGCGATGGTCATTCAATCCGTGCGGACGAAGCCAACTAGCGTTGCGGCCCCTTCCTCTCACGCCGCTCAAGGTGCTGTGGCTGAATCCCCGGCAGAGCGTCACCAGCGTAAAACAGCCGATCCCGGCGTGAAATCCTTTGCAAATCCGCAGGGCAAAGAAATATCCTTGGGCAATTCCGAGCTGTCGATGAGTGCTCAGGAAGGATCGCTGTACATTTCCATGAATACCCATCATGGCGTGAGCCTGAACAGTACTCAACATGTTCAGATTCAAGCTACAGGCAGCCTTCGTCTTTCAGCCGGAAGCATCCTCCTGCAAGGAACCAACGGCTTACACCTGAATACAACCACCGATACGCTTGATTTGGAACAGGAAGTCAACAGCGTGAGCGCTGAAATCCAGCTTAAAGCTTCCCTCCATCAATACTACCCTGAGCCGCTGTTGTCTGACTTTGAAAAGCAGGTCGCTGAAAAGGGAATCCAAAGTGTGATGGGAGCACGCGTGAAAGACAATGTCACCTCTACCCTCAAGGGAGAATGGGATGCGGGTATGGATTTTTTAAGCGGAGTATGGAACTCCGCTGTCGATATCGTGGATATGGGAGTCATGGTAGCTACTCCTTTCGTCATGCCGGGTAACGTCACCGGGAAAGGTTTTCTGGAGCGTAATGAGACACTTGAAGGTATCGAATATGGTATAAAAAAAGGCTTTGAAAAAGGGTCCCGGTATGTTGAAATCATTAAGGACTCGTCCAGCGTAAAACAAGGGTTTATGAACGTTGGAAATGAAGCTAAACAAGATGCTACCTTTGTATGGGATAGTGTCACAGAACCTTTTGCAAAAAAAATGAACAATTTCATCCCTAACCCGCTAACCGATACCAAACAGGAAAGCTACGATGCAGGATATGACAGTATCAAGGCTGTGGAACGCGGCGCAGACATTATTGCGTTTGTCAAAGGCGGCGCAGCATTAGCTAAAAAGATGGGAAAGCTGGGTAAAGAAGAAGCATCTTTATCTAAAGGACTCAAAGATGTTGAAGAAAAGAACGGTGGAAAAGGTGGAACGCCGGGATTATTCGGGGATACAGCGAAAGCCGACTCTGCTCTAGCGAAGGCCGGAGATGGAAAATTCAAAACGAATGCCATCCGTTTTCCAACCAATTTTGAATCCTTGGGGAATTACTTGCAAAGTGTAGCCCGAAAGATGAACATCAGTATAACTAAAAGGTTACCCATTTTCGAAACTGCTGGAGGTCATTATCGGTTTCATGATCCTGGTCCTGATGTTCCGCATTCCAAAGGTGCAGGTTCGAAAGTTTCTCCTGAGAGACAAAACCAGATTGATGCGTTAAAATCAGGAGAGTACTCTGGTAAGAGCACTAAGGGAACGGGTAAAACCCAAGAGGTAGTAAAGTTCACAAAAGAACAGCTTGAGACAAAACCACCATACTCACGTGATCCAAAAAAATGGCAGGTAAAAGGTGGTAAAATCGAAATCGATAAGAATGGTATATGGACTTATATAGACTGGGAGGTACCGCCTAATCGAGTATCTTACCCTGGTGGTTATCCGGACTTTAAGTCAGCAAGGTTAGTTAAACAAGAAATTACACTTGATAAGTTTGAAGGTCGTACTAAAGATTTTGCAGAGGCCAATAAACGCACCACTATTTCTGACGATAGTACATGGCATCATCATCAAGATGGAAAGACTTTGCAAGAAGTGGATACATTATTACATTCACGTTTTACACATAAGGGTGGAATATCGCTGTCTAAAAAGAAATAAAAGGAGCTATTAAAATGAATATCAAAGGATATGGTAAAGCTGAGCAGGATGCTATCAACAATTTCGAGAAAGCTATTGGTTTTTCCTTACCTCAGGACTATAAACAATTCTTAATAAATTATAATGGTGGGGGGGTCAATGAAGTTACATTTTTTGTTTCTGAGTTAAAAGAAGATATCCCTTTACACGTATTGTACGGATTAAATGTTGACAAAGGGTTAGATTTATCAGTATGGAACGAGGAATATGAAGATGATCTCATTCCCAATAGTATAATTATAGGGCACGATTTTGGTTCAGGTATTATTGTATTAATAAATGATCCCGAGGTACAAGGTATTTACTATTGGGATCATACATTTTATTTTGAGGAGTCAAATGAAGAAGAAAATACTTACAAGATAGCCGATAGCTTTCAAAATTTTGTTGATGGCTTGAAAAGGTCATGAGCTAAACGCTTGAAATATCATTTTTATTTTAAAATCTGTATAAGTATAATTAGTAAAGCTTATTCCTTACTTTTCAAAAGTAGGGATAAGCTTTTTTCACATTTTTTAGAGGAGGCAATTAGCCTCTAAATAAACAATGACTTGCCATCCCTCCCCATCAGAGTTAACATACACACACTCAAACCACGAGAGGGAAATATACCATGTCAAATTGGCCAGATTGGTTCTTAGAGGCATTACGCCAACGATTTTATCAATTAGATCTTGACAGTGAACAACCGGCTTCATTTTCATTAGAAGATGAGCCTCTGTTCACTCAAGTTGAGCAATTCAAAATGAATCAAAACGGGGATATTCAGCAACTACTATCCGAATGGAGAGAAGCCATAAGCTATCAGCTAAGCCAGGATAAACAATCCATTTATATGGAAGGAGTGAAAGACGTGTTCGATTAATTCTTCCCGTCATACAACCCACAGTTATTCGTTAGCCCATTTGATTTCTTTTGCTCATCAATAAATTAGAAGGGAGAATTACAATGGGATATGAGCTAAACTGGTCTGATAATATAAAATTAGATGAAAGCAAATTGAGAGGTCTTGAGGAGCGATGGAATATCCGCTTTCCTAAAGAGTACGTAGAAATTATACTAAATCATGATGGATCGGTACCATATATAATAGATCAAAATGGTGAAGAGATGACGAGCGTTGTAGAAGTACCTGGAAAATTAACATGGTCTATACAACTATTATCTTTAATAGAAAAAGAAGTTCTGGGAGAAGTAATTTCTCCAATTGAACTAGCATACGATACTTTAAGTGAGGCGTTACCGAAAAATATATTTCCCTTTGCTATTAATGGATCTGGTGATAAATTTTTATTTGATTACCGGAAAGATAAAAATGAACCAGAAATTTTGTTTCAAAACCATGAGAATTTAATCTTGGAAAGTGAAATAACCGAAGAGGAATTAGAAGAAAAATCACTTGAAGACTGGCAGGACGAAACATTAGATTTTGTATGTGAATCATTCGCAGCTTTTCTTAAATTAATTTCTCCTAGAGACTAAAAGGATGACTCTTTAAAGCTACTACCCTAAACATAGCTATAAATAATTGAACTTAGTATATAGATTCGGAAGTGAATTATCAGAGAAATCATTATTAAATATTTATTAGATTCATTTACTTCTTTATTTAAGATGGGTCACTCTAAAATTTTGAAAGTCCATTCCAATTTGAATTATTAGAGGAATGGACTTTTTTTCAATTTAAAGAAGTAAAAAAAATAGCCCCCCACCAATCTACCTACCAAAAAAACAATCACTTGCCCCTCCCCATCAGAGTTATCACGGGAGGGGAAGCACTCAATGTCAGATTGGCCGGATTGGTTTCAAGAGGCATTACGCCAACGTCTTTATCAGTAAGAATTAGCCAGTGAGCAACAGGCTATATCAGCTAAGTCAGAACAAACAGAGTCCATGTATATCACAGATATCTACAAAATTCACTTTTTCATTTAAACCTGCTTTAATGTTTAAATCGGCATTTTTTCAAAAAAGACCAATACAATTACAACCACATTCATAACCTCTGATGGATTCACGTAATTGGTAGGCATTATAGATTCATCGTACAAACCAAGAGGTTTGTTCCCATGTTTACACTAGGGGGTACTCTTCTAACCTGGGGAATTTGTTTTATCCCTTAACCGACCCGGCTGCGATTCCTTCAACAATCCGGTCACTCATGATGAGGAACACCAGCAAAATGGGCAAAATGCTGATCATCAGCGTAGCTCCAATCGCTCCCCAGTCGGTCGTATATTGTCCAATAAAGTTCTGAACGCCAACGGTCAGTGTTTTGTTTTCGTCCGAGCTGATGAACGTATTGACGAAAATAAACTCATTCCAGTTATAGATCATGTTTATAATAGATGTCGTTGCCATGACGGGGGTTGTCATGGGCAGTACGATCCGGAAGAACATCCGGTTGACGGAGCAGCCGTCCATAACGGCCGCTTCTTCCACTTCACGGGGCAAGGCGTAATAGAAGCCCAGCAAGATCATCATCGTTGTCGGCAGATTAAAGGCAACATACGACAGGATGATGGAGAGTGAAGTGTCTGTTATATGCAGTTTGAGAAACATACTGAACAACGGAATCAAGGTGGAATGGACTGGAATCATTAGTCCGACCATAAAGAGCCCGAGAACTAGCTGGCTTCCTTTCCATCGCATACGTGTAATCGCAAACGTTACAAAGCTGGCCAGCAGCACCGTCAGCGCCACGGATATGACCGTAATCCACACACTATTGAAAAAATACCGCCCGATATTGCCGCTGGTCCACACATTCATATAGTTTTCCCAATGCGGCTGGGACGGGAGTGCAAACGGCGGAAGATTAAATACTTCCTGATTATTTTTAAGTGAGAAAAGCATCAGCCACACCAGCGGTAAAAGCTGCGTCACCGCCAAGATGATTAAAATGATATACAAAGCGGCATAACCGACCCGAGTTAACATTTTGCCGCGGGTAGCGACTCCAAGCGGATAGTTGGCGGCTGCCTGGGTTTTCATGTCCGTTCCTCCCTCTTCCTGTCCTTTGTTATCCACTATCTATCTAATTGTATAACCGGATTATGAATATTGGATGGTGTCACTGGAAGAAGTAGCCTTACGAATCAGCCACGTAGCGACCAGACAGATGAACAACAAGGCAAAGGCTGTAGCGCTGCCATATCCGAAATCAAAGCTGCGGAATGCCTGGTGGTACATATAAGAAGCCATTACTTCACTGGCTCCGTTCGGTCCACCGTCCGTCATGACGTAGATAAGGTCAAAATATTTGAGCGAGCCGACAATGGACAATATGATCGTGACGTTAATCACCTCGCGCAGCAGGGGCAATTTGATACGAGTCGCAATCTGCCAGGCACTGGCTCCGTCGATCCGGGCAGCCTCTATCAGCGTTTCGGGGATGTTTTTCAGCCCGGCATAATAGATCAGAATATAAAAGCCTGCATATTGCCAAATAATCGGAATGAACAAGGCCAGCAGCACCAGAGATGGATTGGCTAACCATTCAGGCGGGTTGTGAACTCCGACCGACACCAGTAAGGAATTGAGCACTCCGTTCGTTGGATGATATATTTTGAGCCATAGCTGTGCGATCGCTACAGAAGACAGCAGCATGGGAATCAGATAAATTTTCCGCAGCAGATTCGCTCCCTTGATTTTTCCTGACAAAATCATCGCAATGACCAGATAACCGATTAGACTGACACCTGAAAACAAGGCCAGCAGCAGCGAATGCCAGGCACTTTGCCAGAACGCTTTGTCTGTGAACAGATGTTGATAATTGTCCAGCCCGACGAAAGTCATAGGGCCGATTCCATTCCACTGATTCAGGCCGTAATAGCCGGTCAGTACGATGGGCACATATATCACGGCGAATAACAACAGCAGAGAAGGCAATACATATAGAGCAATGACAAGCTTATTGGACATGACCTTTTCCACGGCCCAACCTCCTTATGTGCTCAATTTCAATTTCCTTTCTGGATGGCAGCCTTATGCTGATCGGCAAATTGTTGCGGTGTCACGGCTTTACCAAACAACGCCTGAATCATATTCAAATGCACCTGCGCTGCATTCGGCTTCATCTGTACATCGGCGAACAATGTAATGCTGCTGGCTTGATTCAGTCCGTTCAGCAAATCAACATACAGCTTGGGCAATTTTTCTTTGGAGGTGTCCACTTTCGTCGCCGGAATTACGCCCGCCTGTGTGACCGATTGCTCTCCCCATTTGACTACGAAGTATTCAACGAACGCTTTGGCCTCTTCTTTTACCTTGGAATTTTCCGAAACGAACAAGCCTACTCCCGGACCTCCTACCCAACTGTTCTCGTTGCCCTTGCCGCCTGCAACCATCGGGAATTTAAAGAAGCCAATTTGATCTTTAAATGCTTGCGGGATTGCGGGATTGGTCGTAAAATTCGGCAATTCCCAAGTAGCCATTAAATACATAGCCGCTTTGTCGTTCATAAACTCGGATTTCCCCTCATCATTGGACAAGCCGTTAAATCCTTTGTTAAAGGCATTCATATCCACAAGCGTCTGGACTTCGGAGGCCGCCTGAATTAAACCAGGGTCATCGAACGATCCTGAGCCGTCAATCGCTTTTTTCAGCGTTTCGTTACCCGCTATACGGTCCGCCAGATACATATACCAGAGCGAGCCGGTCCAGCGGTCTTTATTGCCCAATGCAATCGGTGCAACTCCATGATCCGTAAGTGTTTTCACAACCTGCTTAAACTCGTCAAATGTCGCAGGTACCTTCAAGTTGTATTTTTGGAATATGGCTTTGTTGTAATAAATAGGTGTAATGTTCAATTCAATCGGAAGCGCATACGTTTTACCATTCAGCGCATAAGCTTCGGTCGTTCCCGGTACGAATTTGTCCTTCAGCTTGGAACCATTCAACAGGTCATCCATCGGCGTAAATAATCCACCTTTAACGTAAGGCTCCATAAAGCCCGCTGCCCAGGTGATGCCAATATCCGGCAATTCATTGGAAGCTGACAGCACCTTGAGTTTGTTTTTGTATTGTTCATTTTCCAGCACTTCCTGCTGAATGACGACATTCGGATGATCCTTTTGGTATTGGTCTATAATCTGAGTCACAAGCTTGCTCTGCTGTGCCGAGCTTCCCTCTGGCCACAGGTGCATCATTTTGAGTGTAACCTTTCCCCCTTCTCCACTGGAACCACCTTGACCATCCTTACCAACACCGCAACCAGATAGCACCAGCATGAATGACAGCAGCAGGGTCAACCCAGCAAACCATTTTTGATGTGAGCGCTTACGTAAACCATACTCGTTGGACATCGTTAGACCTCCGTTTGTTGTGATTATTTTTTTGTAACCGTTATCATTTGTAAGTTTAGCACTCCATTCCTGCTTCCAACAGGGTACGCTCATTGGGTATAATTCCACTTTTATTGGGTTTGATCTGCCTATACTGTCAGTCGATATTCTCCGGCCCTGTACGCATCTGCTGCCTGTAGCGGCTGGGACTTATCCCCTCGGTCGCTTTGAATACTTTAATAAAATATTTATCTGTCCGGTAGCCTGATCGCTCGCCGATTTGGGCAATCGTCAGCTGGGTATGCAGCAGCAGCTCCTTGGCCCGTTGGATCCGCAGCCGGTGCAGATATTCGCTGAAGGACAAACCACTTTGCTCCTTGAATAAAACACTAAAATAGCTCGCATTCAGGTGTGAATGCGCAGCAGTCTGCGCCATCGTAATGGATTCGTGAAGATGCTCCGCCATATAGTTGAAGGCACGCCGTACCGGATCACTAAGAGTGGCCGCCTGGAGATCAAGCTCTAGCAGAACAGGGTCAGCCAGCTTGTCCAGCTTCTCGTACCGCTGCCGCTCCTCTTCCAGCCGAAGCGCTTCATTGACCGCATTCAGCAGCTCCTGCTTATCAATTGGTTTGAGCAAATAATTGACGGCTCCCAGACGAAGAGCTTGCTGGACATAATCAAACTCCGCATAACCCGAGATGACAATGATCGCTGGTCGTCGTGAATCCCGTTCCAGAGAGCGGATTAAATCCAGCCCACTGAATTCCGGCAACCGGACATCCGTAATCAACAAATGAACCGTCTCTGCACGCAGTATATTTAATGCTTCCAAACCATTACCGAATGTCACAATCCGGTGTTTTCCGGCGGCCCATTGCTCCAGTGCCTGGTGTATCCCCTGACGTGTTCGCTGTTCATCGTCTACAATGACAATGGTTTTGGATGAAACACTCATTCCTACCGCCCTCCATATCCATCAGGAATTTCAAAAGTGACCACAGTTCCTTCCTGCTCAGCACTATGTATCAGCACACCGTCCGTTGGATAAGATGCGCTGTCATAATAAAGAGCAAGCCTGCGCTGCACATTAACCAGTCCGATACCTGTCCCCTTGCTCTGGCAGGCTGCTCCCCCTATCAACGCTGTACGCACAGCTGCAAGTTCTTCCAGTGTCATGCCAGGCCCGTTATCTATGACCGCGATCTTGGTCCAACCCGATCTGGTCGAAGGAGTGACACTAATTTCAACACGGCCGTTGCCGATGCGATTTTCGACACCATGCAAAATGGCATTCTCCAGAATAGGCTGGATCAGCAGTTTAGGAAGCGGAATTCTGGCTGCCTCCGAAGGCATATGAATTTGCCAGCTCAGACGTTCACCCAGACGCATCTCCATCAGCTCCAGATAACGACGGATTTGCGCCATTTCTTCCCCGAGTGTCACCCAAGAGTCATGGTGAGCCGGTTCGATAATATAACGAAACAGCCGTGACATGGACACCATTAGCCCGGCAAGCTCCTCCTCTCCTTTTTCCTGTAGCGACCAGTTGAAAGCATCCAGCGTATTAAAAAGAAAATGCGGGTTGATCTGCGCCTGCAGAGCTTTAAGTTCGGTTTGGCTTTGTAAAACCTCCTTCTCGCAAATGACACGGATCAATTCATTAATGTCGACAATCATCGTGTTGTACTCTACATTCAATTCTCGCAGTTCGACCGCTGATGCCGGTTCTGGGTTCAGGGTCAATGCCCCTTGCCGTGAACGGCGCATCGCCTGAATCAAATGGCCTATTGGTCTTGTAATCAACGTAGACAACATAAAGGACATGAACAGGAATAGCACGGCACCAAGAGACGCGGAGATGATAAGTGTAGTCCGTAAAACCGTAATTCCGTCTGTGACGACGCTAACCGGAATCAGAATCAGCAGCGACCAGCCGGTCCGCTCCGACTGCTGAACCGCCTTCACATATTCCCGCTCCCCAATATGAACCGTCTGTGTCTTGCTATGCAGTACACCTGACAAATCCGTCTGGTTCATTGGTTCACCCGACAGCAGCTGGCCTTGACGATCTACAAGCAACATGGTTTCATCCGCTTCCTCATTGACCGCTGACGCATCATTCAGCCTGAAATAACTTCGCTCCATGCGGGTAATCAGGTACCCTCCGCGCGAGAACCAGCGATCCACCAGGCTCACCTGCCGAATCGCCAGCAGTGACCGGGGGTCTTCGGTATCAATGCCGATCCAGACTAATCTTCCTTTCATCTGATTCGCTTCCCGGATGTCTGCCTGTCCGATTCGTTCCTCCAAACTGCCCTCTCTAATCGGAAACAACATCTTCCCTTCGGCGGTATACAGCTCCAGCGAGCCGACACTCGGCATATATGCCTGATAGCTATGCATCACTTGCAGTAGTGATTGACGCTGTCCGAAATTCACCTTGCCCCCGTTGCGCTCCTCCAGCAAAATATGCTGAACAGATGGGTGATTGGCCACCTGTTCCGTCAGGCTGTCCATTTGGCCGATTAATGCATCCAGCCTGCCGTTTGCTTGTACCGCGGTCTGACCAATATGTCGCTCGGCACTGTCTTTTAACAGGTGAGAGACATTGAGATAAATGAACGCCCCCGCCACACTCATCATAATGAGCATTACCAATATAAAGCCGATAAAAATCTGATTACGCAATGTGTTTAATGGTTGGAACCTTGAACGCATATTCCTCCTCCTCCTGGATCATCACAGAAAATGAGTAATGATAACGCTTTCTATTCTATCGCATCGTTCCCCTTTGTTGACGTATTTTCAGCAGAGATTAATCAAAATGGACAGGAATGATATGAAATAGAAAGGTCTAGGGTAATCGAAAAAATGAGGAGACTCTCTGGAACCATTACGTTCGATAACACACGCCATAACAATAGATATTAAAAAAGATGACTCCCGATGAATGCAGGAGCAATCTAGTGGATAATTAAAATGAAGCTTCTTTCAAAGCGTCCAAACTAAGGTGCAGTTCAGGCTCCAAAGTTTGTATATTTAATCTGTATCCTATTGGAGCGCAGCAAAAATGCGGTCGCACATCTCCATCGTTTTCACGTTATTCCGTCCACTTGAATAAGGCGACCGTCCTTCTTGACAGCAGTTTATGAAATGAGCAATTTCACCAACAAAACCACGACAAATACAAATCACGGTACCTGCCCGATATCGCCGAGGCTGACGGCGTCAGAACCATATCGTTTTCCGCAAGTGATTTCCAAGGGAGTTCTGCGTGACTCTCAGACTTGTGAATGATCAGTGTGTTCACTTCATCCGCGTTCGCAAAACCGGTGAGCTGGGCGACTTCTCCGAACAAATAATGTACCAGATCGACCATGTGAACCGCCGCCAGCTTCATGAAGCCGACCATCAGTACGACGCCCGCCGCTTGTACAATCACGACAACTCCATCACAGTCTTCCTGCTCCAGCATAGTCTTGTAATTGTCATAAATTTCTTAGTTCAACTGGTGGTTGAATATTTTAAAAAATCAAGTATGAGGTTATTGTTCATCTCAAGAAACCCCAATAAAATTGGATTACATGAAGGAGCGTGAGAATTTATGAAGGAAAAATTAGCAAGAAACATAAGCATATACCGCAAAGAGAGAGGACTTACACAAGAAGAGCTTGCACAAATACTAGGGCTTTCTTTTCAAGCCGTATCCAAGTGGGAAAATGCTCAGACAATGCCTGATATATCGTTACTACCTCAGCTATCAAGAACCTTAGAAGTTAACATTGACAAACTACTTGGGTATATCTCGCAGGACAGACCGATTAGTATTTATGAGAAAGAATATCAAACACAAGAATATTACTGGGGTACTGAACCCAATAAAGTATGTTATCAGGTTTTACAATTTATGCCGCCTACTAAACATTTAAAATTGTTGGATATTGGCTGTGGTGAGGGAAAAGATGCAGTGTTTTTTGCAAGAAATGGATATGATGTCACTGCATTTGACGTTTCGGACGCAGGCATTGAGAAAACCAAAAGACTGGCTGATAAAATAGGTGTTCACGTTAATGTTTTTAGGGCAGACATTGTAGATTATCGTTTAGATAATCATTTCGACATTCTATTTTCAAGTGGTGTTTTGCATTACATAAAGCCTGACTTTCGTAAAGAAATATTTGATAATTATAAGCAGTTTACAAACCAAAATGGTTTACATGTTTTTAACGTGTTTGTAAATAAGCCGTTTATTGCATCACCTCCCGAAAAAGAACCCAACGCGTTTAAGTGGTACTCTGGTGAGTTGCTTGCACACTATCACGACTGGTTTATTAAAGACAATTCAGAAGTTGTTTTCGACTGCAATTCTTCAGGTATTCCTCACAAACATGCAATGACAAAAGTTATTGCACAAAAGGTAATCTCGTCCGGCTAAATATGCTACTATTTTAAGGCACAAAAAGAGGGGCTCGCTGCCCCTCTTTACTATTTCAGCCAATACATTATACTTCCGCACTAAAAAATAAAACAGCAGTAATTCTACGATAGTATATCTCATAAAAATTTCAGAATACAGATTGCATTATGAAACATGGAACATGCTAATTTGAACATGCTAATTTTTTATTGTAATCTATCATCAAACATTAATTGTATTTGAATACCGAACGGGTCTTCTATAATACCGTATGCTTTGCTAAACACATTATTAGATAAAGGAACAATGATTTTCACTCGATCATCTGTAATTAAGCTATTATAAAAATGTTCAATTTCTTCTAATTCAGCACTTTGAATACATAATGAAGTGTTATTACCAACTGTATATTCTTCACTCATATTCATTGTATCTTCTGCTACCATTACTTTTGTTCTTCCGATTAATAAGACAGAGTGAGAAATATAATTCTTATTTTCATCAGTAAGCTGTATTGAGCTGTCACGTTTTGCTATGTCTTGATAGGTAACAAGTAACAATTCCTTTGCGCTAAAATGGTTTTTGTAAAAATTTATAGCTTCTTTTGCCTTTCCGTTCATTGATAAGAAAATAGCTATTTCTAAATTTGTGCTCATGGTACCAATCTCCTTTTATATCATGATTTTAGGCAGATATCTTATACATTTGATATATTACCTTGAATTCATTATCATATATAAAGGTATCAAAACATGACACCTTTATAAGGAGATTTATATGAACAAATCAGAAAGATTAAATGACATGATCAGATACTTAAACAGTCGAGAGTTCTTTAATTTAAATGACCTAATAGATAAATACAATATTTCAAAAAGTACAGCTCTACGTGATATTAGTTCATTAGAACAATTAGGTATGCCTATTTTTTCGGAACATGGCAGACATGGACGATATGGTATCTTAAAAAATAGATTATTGTCCCCCATTATTTTTACTATGGATGAAGTGTATGCTCTGTACTTTGCCATGTTGACGTTAGAATCTTATCAATCAACACCATTTCATTTAAGTACTAATAAACTAAATGAAAAGTTTGAACACTGTCTTTCTAAAATACAGATAAAGCAGATTCACAAAATGAAAAAAGTTCTACAATTTGAAATATATCAGCATAATAATGTTAGTCGTTTTTTAGATGAAATTCTAAAAAGCATTCTTAATGAGAGTAACTGTAAGCTTCAGTATTTAAAAAATAACCAGAAAAAAAGTTACCATGTTCAATTTTTCAAAATTTCCGCTAAGTTTGGTCAATGGTATGCTACTGGAATAGAGTTAAATACGAATAAATATAGAGTTTTCAGATGTGATCGAATAACCTTTATAGAAGAAGAGGAAATCAAATCTCACTTTTCTATAGATGAACTCATTAGTCGTTCATTAGAAATTTATCAATCTGAGAAGTGTATTGACTACGAAGTAGAGATTTTAGAACAAGCAAAGGATATTTTTTATAAAGAACATTATCCTTCTATGAAAATAGAAAATGGTCATAAAACAGTCATTAAGGGATTCTATAATCTAGGAGAAGAGGAGTTTATAGCTAACTATTTTATGAGATATGGTAATTGTGTTATATCAGTGAAGCCTGAATCATTAAAACAAATTATTCAAGATAGAATAGAGAATCTCTTAAATCACTATCTAAAATTATAAATCAGCATGCGATCCGATCATAGGAGGGTATATGTAATAAGTTCGAAATATACATTATATAGGCATATTATTCAAATCTCGATTTCTTCGATTCAGCAACACCACATGAACCCAATCCTGGTCATTCTTGAATCTCTTTCGCCCAATACACTGCAACATCGTATCCACATCAAATATATTACACACAATTAATAACGAGAATCATGCAGAGTATTTAAAGATCGATGGACAAACCTATATCAGTGAAGATGCTATTCAACTCATTAATGAAGGAAACTCCTCGATTGCATCATACCATCCAATGGTCAAGCTGTATGGTATAAGATTGATGAAAAATCAGCCAATCAAGTCATGACCGTTGAGGCTCCGGTAAGTGGGGGTTTTGCCGTTTATGACGCGAAGGGAATGGTTGTGAACTTTTCAAAGGCCAGCAACAATTATTCGGTAGTACTGCCTGAAGGTGGGATGATCGTTTTTGGTGGTAATAAGGGGGATGTATTTAGAATTAATTTGAAGAATAAATAGACTTGGAGCACATAAAGCTTATTCTTAAATTTAGTGTCAGTAACGATATCGTGTACTGAAATATTCCCGCAGTATTCCAATGGTAGCGAGTTTCAGGTGAGCTAAGGGAAACCACTACTTGATGAAGAAGTACAATATTGGCGATGAGGCCTCTCACAACATTGTGAAGAGGGGATAAGATTATTATCGAGTTTACACTGGCATAGTCACAGTCTGGTTGCAAAATCAGAACAGCCCGGTCACCAAATGATTGGGCTGTTCTGATATAGGTAAATGTGGTCCTAGTCACTCCCCTCTCACCAGCAACACACAGCACTCCACATGCCTTGTGCATGAAAAGAATATATATTCCCCCATTCAACCTTCTTCATTTTCTTGTATGCTGAAACATACTGCCACCGATCTTCATCCGTTGTACATCAATGCTTCTATCTCGGTATATTACTACCACGCACTCCACGTGTGTCGAGACGATGAAAGGGATATATTCCTTTTTATTATATATATTACCTATAATATCAAAAGCTATTCCTTCTCACGACACCCCCTTTTCCCAGATGATGCCCTTTCTCCCTTCACTTCTATTGATCCCACTAATTCCATATGAACCTGTATTTAGTTTACCGAATCCATGATCACGTTTAAATCAGCCCCGTTCCTGACTTTGAAAAACAATTGCTCAAAATTACTATCAGCTTTCTCTATTCCAGTATTACACATTGAAAATACCCCAACGAATGGGTCATTTTGTAAACTAAATCTCTCTTTCAACCGATATATACATATGCTGGACTGTTATTTAAATATCTCCTCTTGCCCTTTGTGAATGAAAGCTTACTCGGAACACCTGTATCCGAATAAGAACGTTTTGTACCCAACAAACTCAGTGATACATATGGGTCTTGACTCAAAGTTGTATTCATCCATTTCTTCTATACGTCAGACTCGAATTTAAAATGCTGCACTTTACTTTTGTAATCAGCCATCACATCTAGAAAGGAGTTATGAACTCACTTGAGCCTATTATCAGATGGGATCGGGTATGAAAGCCTACGCTTTTATGGTCCCTTTCAGCCACAACACATTGAATACCTTCAAATAACACGTACCATTAATGATCATACCTTTTTACATATTAGTGGTATGCTCTCCGAAGAACAAGGAGCCGCATGTATCGGTCAAAATATGGAGCAAGAGCCGATTGTGATTCGTCAGTTGGATGATCAAGGACAATCGCTAAGAAGACTGTTCCACGGGATCGTTACGCAAATGTCTGTGAATTGCACACGGGGAGTATACACCTTTGAATTGGAGGCCGCTTCCCATTCCTATCAAATGGATATCAAGGCGAAAAAACGTTCCTATCAGGATTTTCACCGTACCTATGATGATCTGGTCACTTCGATGGTGCGTAAGTATCAGTACGGAGATGCCATTGATACTGTCACGGACTATGCCAAATTGGACACTTTTGTTTTACAATATGAGGAGACGGATTGGGCTTTTTTAAAGCGTCTTGCTTCCCGCTTTGGTTCGGTACTTGTGCCAGAAGTGACCGCAGCCTCACCCAAAGTTTTCTTCGGGATGCCAGAAGGCAAGCAGCATAAGGTGGAACGAGATGTATTTTATCGGGTACGAAAAACGTTTCATGAGCTGGATGCGGAAAAGCCAGGAGAACAACGTGCTGGCTCGTATGTCACCTATACAATTGAAAGTTTGCAATATTATGCGCTGGGTGACCTCATCACGTTGCCCATTGGACAAGGCAAAGAGTTGGTCGTCGTTCGGGCAGTGACACGGTTAGAGGATGGCTTACTGCGTACCCGTTATGATCTCCAAGCGGAACAGAATATTCGCTATGTCCGGTATGAAAACGATCAGGCCACCGGGATTTCGCTGACAGGAACGGTGCTTAAGGTACAGCAGGATTTCGTACAGCTTCAACTGGACATCGACCCGAAGCAAGATCCTGCCAAAGCATGCTGGTTTCCCGTGGCGACTCGATATGTCGCAGAAGAACATAGTGGCTGGTACGATATGCCTGAAATCGGGGAACAGGTCGAGTTGTATCTGCCTACACACCGCGAACAGGATGCCTATGTAACGGATTCACTTCGACAACAACGCCACACAAATGGACAACCGAATGTGAAGGTTTGGCAACATGTGCAAGGTAGCGGCGTAGAAATGTCTGAGCAAGAACTGACTCTGTCCACCTCGGATGGATTTTCAATTACACTAAATGAAGATGGTGGCATTACCATCAACAGTCCGGGGGATGTACAGATTCAGGGTGGTCATGTGAAGCTTGATGCAGGTGAGGAACTATCACTGGAAGCTGGAACGGCGCTGTATCTCAAAGGTGGAGAAAGTAGCATGGTGCTGGATGGTGAGACAGATACCAAAGCCCCAGTAATTGATCAGGAAGGTACGGTGAAAGCTCCCGTTTTTGTAGCTGACCTCCCTCCTGTCCCAGAGCCACCATTAATGAGTATAAAAGCATATGAAGCAGCTCAATCAACAGCCAAGAGCAGCCAAGCCCCTACTCCTAAAGCAAAAGTTACGACTCCAGCAGCGCTTCAACAGGCCAATGCTTTGATGGGGACGATATCCAAACTGTTAGGCTCCATTCCAGCAGTGGGGAACGTAGCCAGTGTGATGTTGAATACGGTGGGTGGGCCAGCAGGTAAAGTGGCAGCAACGATGTTACAAGCAACCGCAGCCATTCCTGTTCGAAGTAAGGGAACTCCTACGGTTGGAGGCAGTAAAGAAACGGGGTTGCACCCGCTCAAACACTTGGCTGGTTTAGCACTCCAAGGACTAATCAGCCAATACGAACATGAGCAAGCTAAACAAGCTTACTATAGCAAGTGGATTTTAGGAAAAGCATATACGAGTGCACGTCATGTAGCGAATTCTGGAGGCCCACTGGAGCTGGTTCAGAACCTGCTGAAAGAGTCGAATGCTATGGCTCATGCCTATCAGCAGATTCCTATGGAATTGAGACAACGCTGGAGAGCAAATTATGACAGCTACATGGCACAACAACCGAAACCACAAGTTGAGGAGCCTAAATCTTGGTGGGAAGGGATGCTTGAACAAAGCGCAAAAAATGACATGGCGGCTTCACAAGCAAAAATGGAAGCATCTCAACTTCAAGGTGAAGTCATATGGGATGCTGCCCAGGGAGCTAGTGAAAGCATTAAGGTAGACATGTCGATGGATTTGTATAAGCAACAAGATTATCATCCCAAACATCCGATAGCAGGCAAAGTGGGCGAAGTTGTAGGACATGTTGTGAGTACCGTAACGGGAACGGGGGAAATGATCGTTGGGGGCGTCGGAGAGTTCGGCGGTCTGATCTTAGACGGAACCGTTGTATTGAGTCCAGCAGGTGTGCTGGTGCAAGTCGCATCTGCTGGTGCTATGTATCATGGGGGGAAATCTGCCTATACTGGGGCCTCTAACACAGGAAAAAGCTCTGCAGAGCTTTGGCAAATGATCAAAGATGATGGCAAACATGGCTCCACTCCTCCTAAGCCGAGCAAACCCAAGGAGAAACCGCCTAAAACTGAGGAGTCAGGTCAAATTATTAATAAAGTAAATTATGGAGATCATTACACAAAAAATGGTCGCAAAAAAGTATTAAAATCAGATGTTGAGTACACAGGTAAAGAAGGATACAATTATAAAACCGATGGTCAAGGACGTGTTTCAAATGTTGAAGGTGACCTCAAATTAGGAGACGGAAAAAGAAACGGCTATGCTCAGAGGGTTGCGGGTCGAGAAGATCGTTTGCCTGATGACGAAGGTGGTCATCTGATTGCAAGTATATTTAAGGGTTCAGGAGACCTCGATAATCTTGTGCCGATGAATGGTAATCTAAATAAAGGCGAATGGAAGAAACTTGAGAACATGTGGGCGGACGCTCTTAAACAAGGTGATACAGTGAAAGTAAAAATTACACCTAATTATAAAGGCGAATCAATGCGTCCAGACAGTTTTGATATTAGATATAAAATTGGCGATGAAAAATGGCGAACCAAAAGTTTTGATAATGTTCAAGGAGGCAAGTTAGATGATTGAAGAAGAATTAGGTAAACTATA
Source organism: Paenibacillus sp. LT-B23 (assembly GCF_059417685.1). Taxonomy (NCBI): domain Bacteria; kingdom Bacillati; phylum Bacillota; class Bacilli; order Caryophanales; family Paenibacillaceae; genus Paenibacillus; species Paenibacillus sp. LT-B23. The sequence goes on from NZ_JBSQBM010000035.1 coordinate 25,966, forward strand.
TAACGAAATAGCAGAAAACGTAATAGATGCAATTCCTGAGGAGTGGTTTAAAGTCTATCTTTATGGCGAGGTTGTAGACGGTGCCCAAACTGCTTATTTCTATTACTATCCAAAGGAAAATGAACCCCCCGTTTACAGTGAAGAAATCATTGAACTTTTTACTGTAAGTGAAGAGGAGTACTTTGAAAAATGGCACTTATTGCTGGATTGTATTAAGGTGCTATGGAAAGTGTTTATTGATAACGATCAGGAGCCTTGGACAAATTTCACTATGATTTTTGATAATACAGGAAAGTTCAAAATCGATTTTAATTACGATGATCTTTCCAATGTAAATTCGCATGAAAGAGAGACAATATGGAACTATATACATCTTGGCATTCTACCTAAAAGTAACTCAGGAAAAAAGCATTTAGAAAAGTACCTTGAGACTGTGGAAAAACAAGATAAATAGGTACCATAGTGGAATTGATAAATATTACTAAGTTTTCATTTTGAGGGAAAATTAATACTTTTAAAAGCTTATTCGTACCTTGAATTATAAGCATGAGTGAGCTTTTCTCTACACGAAAAACAATAACTTGCCATCCCTCCCCATCAGAGTTAACATACACACACTTCAACCACGGGAGGGAAATGTGTTATGTCAAATTGGCCAGATTGGTTTCAGGAAGCATTACGCCAACGTTTTTATCAATTAGAACTTGTCAGTGAACAACAGGCTTCATGTTCATCAGAAGATGTGCATCTATTCACCAAAATGGATCAATTCAAAATGAATCAAAACAAGGATATTCAGCAACTGCTATCCGAATGGGAAGAAGCCATAGGTTATCAGCTAAGTCAGGACAAACAGTCCATCTATATGGAAGGAGTTAAAGACGGGATTCGATTGATTCTTCCCGTCATGCACTCCACAAATATTCTCTAGCCTATTGATCGTTTCAGCCTATGATTTTTTTTAGTCCAGTATTTCATCTATGCTCATTCCACTTTTCAAGGTAAAAACAAAATGCGCTGGTGAGAGAATGGTTATCTTCTCCACCAACGCATTAAATAGGTTATCATCAAATTGTTCCAGTATATCCTGCTGTGAACTTAGGACTTGGATAAATTCATCGACACGTTCCTTGAGTTGTGCCTTTTGCTCATACTCCTGCTCCAGTATCAGCTTCTGTTGTCGCAGCTCGTTTAGCTCACTGGAAAGTCTGTTCGTTTCTTCATCATATACCGTTTCATCAATTTGATTTCGCAGCTTGAGATTCACTAACTCCTTCAAGTCGGATTTCAATTGTTGCATCTTTCTTTCAATGTCCAATAGCGGTTCTTGCCCTACTTTGCTAGAAAGTGCCGATTCAATATTCCCTTTCAGCGTTTTCATGAATCCTTTCTTATTCTCATACATCCGGTTGAACAATCGCACAAACGCGGAATGTAAAACTTGTTCATCAACTGATTTGGCATCACAGGCTGCTTTACCTTCATTGACATACGTTTTGCATTGCCATACTACTTTTTTGGATGGATTATTGCTGTTCCAGGTTCGGCGTTTAAAAATGGCCCCACAGCATCCACAATATACTTTACTACTTAGTGCATATTTACTGGAGTATCTTTTACTATCCCCCATCACACTCCCTTTCAGCTTGGCCCTCCATTCCTTTTCCTTTTGCACCGCTTCAAATAGTTCCTTGGATACAATCGGCTCATGGTTGTCCTCAATTAAATATTGCTGTTCTTGTCCTTTATTCCTTATTCGTTTGTGGGTTAGAAAATCTACCGTTACCGTCTTTTGCTGAAGCAAAGCTCCGTAATATTTCTCATTGGTCAATATTAATGTAATAGAGGAGTCCCACCACGTATCACCACCCGTGACTGTTTTAATGTGGTCTCGCATCAATCCTCTGGCTATCGCCTGATAGCTTTTCCCATCCAAATACTCCTCGTATATCCTGCGTACAATCTCTGCTTCTGGCTCGTTAATCACCAGTTCACCATGTTCATCCTTATCATAGCCAAGGAAACGAGTAGTGTTGCAGAAGACTTTGCCGTTTTGGAAGCCACGTAATATGCCCCATCGACTATTCTCAGAAATGTTTCGACTCTCGTCTTGGGCAAGGGAACTCAGGATGGTCAGCAATACTTCGCCTGTGGTATCCAGCGTATTAATGTTCTCCCGTTCAAAAAATACAGCGACTCCGAGACTTTTGAGTTCTCGTACATATTTCAATAAATCCAGTGTATTCCTAGCAAACCTCGAAATCGACTTGACCAGTATGAGATCCAGTTTACCGTTTCGGGCATCCTGTATCATCCGATTAAATTGCGTTCTATTTTTGGTGCTGGTTCCGGTGATCCCTTCATCGGCATAGATATCAGCCATTTCCCATTCCAAGTTGTTTTGAATGTATTGAGTATAATGATTGACCTGATTCGTATAGCTCTCCTTTTGCTCCTCGGAATCGGTACTAACTCGGCAATAGGCGGCGACTTTCTTCTTTTGAATAGATTGGATTCCCTCTACGATGTCCATCGTTTTAATGGGAACGATCACGACTTTTTTTGCGGTTGCGGCTTGTGCCATAGACGTTTCTCCCTTCCATATCTTCTTTATACGGTCACATGGTATAATGCTTGCGGCACATCATCAAGTCCATTTCTGCCCATGTTATAGCTACTTGAAAGATTTTTTATTAAGCTGGTCAATGGCTATAAATTCTTCTTTTGTAATTACATTTTGTGATCTTAATTGCTTCAATAGGCTTAGACTCAGTAGATAATCAATAGATTTTCGTTGCATATGTATGTGCTCCTTTGAAATAAAAATGGCTCACCTCTAGGGCAAGCCGATAGATATAATGCTTAGAATAAATTTTTAAGGCTAATGGTCTTTTCTATGGTCATGCTAGGATCACTTGCTAAGGTGGCAGTCAGTACAAGGACTTTGTTGCTAGACCCACTACTGCTTCCGGCTTTCACCGTCACACTATTTCCTGTACTCACTGTCACGCTCCCCATGATCGGAATTGAATCATCTTGATTTCGTAGGCTCCATTCCACCGACTGGTCAAACACTTCCACTCCATGATCATAGATATGACTGACGTATGAGGCGCTTTGGCCTGTTTTAAGAATGGGATTGCCGGTAATGGCTATCGAATAGATATGCGTTCCTGTTTCGACGACTCTCATTTCAATGGTACTTTGTACTGCTGGGTGATACGTTAGTTTTGCAATAATACTTGCTTGTCCCAAAGCGATGCCCATAACCTGACCTTGCTGATCTACACTGACCACATTCGGATCACTGGATATATAGGTAATCGCCGGATTCGCTATCTCATTCCCATTATCCGTAGCAGTGACATTCAACGGTATTGTTTCGTTGAGCAGCACATGGGCTATCGTTCCCTGATTGATATGTAATGCGTATGTATGAGCAATCTCGTACTTCCATCGGTCTGCAATGTTATTTTCCACGTCATCATAAGCTGTATTTATGCTATCCAATGTGCAGCTTAACTGGATAATGCCATTCCTCGTGCGGTCAATTCCAACTATTTTAAACGGCTGATGAGTCATATAGAATCGTTGGTTCAATGCGATGTTTCGCGTGTCTGCATTGTCTTGTAGTCTAACTATAATATTTCCCTCTGGCATGGAGATAACTTTACCTGTTTCCGTTGAAAACGTTCTGGCTTCTACCACAGCATCAAACCATTTCACCTCTCCATTCCAGTTTATAGGTAGTCGTTGATTACACTTTTTCATCCTGCCCCGACACGACTGTTCATTTTGATCCACCTGACTGGTAATTAAATATCGTTCATCACGATAATCCACGATATCACCTGTATGTAATGGTGTTGCTGCACGAATAATTTTTTCATCAGTTATTTGAATGATATCTGTCGCATCTCGGATCAGAGCAAGCAGCTTTACACTATTGATATGCACAAAATCTCCCTTCTCTCGCAGAAAGAAATCCATCATCGGCTCTAGGCTCCTTGTCACTCCTCTACCTCCAATCCAAAGTCTGGCTTGCAGCGATACAGATACAACTCCATATAATCACTCCATTCTTTCATGTCCAAAATAATAAAAATATCCTTGCCAATTCGAATATAGCAGTTCGACAGCAATAAAGATTCCAATGGACAGAAAGCTCGATATGTCGTCTCTAGTATGTAACCATCTTCAAATGAAAAACTTTTGCGATAAGGTTGTACATCTGCCATCATCAACAGAACAGGGTTGAAGTGAGTAACATCCAAAATCTCCAGCTTCGTATCGTAGAACATCAGTCCGTCCCTACCTTGATTTTAGGTAAAGGAAGAGCAAGCCGGATACTTGTCGGAATGCCTGTTTCATAGGTGGCTGAGCGTTCACCTTCCTGCTTATTTATAAATCCAACCGAATCCCTATTTTTATAGAGATACACCGCATAATCGACCATAACATCATCATATTCCACAGGCAGTGTTGCCACATTACAATAACCAAGAATATTACTTCTCGCTTTATTCAAATAGTGGATCAGCATATCATCCTTGGATATATCTATTGGCTCTATGCCTAGGAGCCGTTTAAGTAAAATCAATGAATCATTCATGTGCTGGCTCTTGTTCCTCCTTTACCTGTACCTTCTCAGTACGTTTCATTTTTCTTACAGTTTGTACTTTCGTTCGGGCTACATCTTGCTCATCCTCAACTTGTTTAGGTTCATTCACTTGCTCATAATGCCCACTGGCCTGTAACCGCAGCATCAGCTCCTGATCCGTGACTTCCCATATACATCCTGTTTCCTGATTCAAAAACCACATCTTATTACCCTCCAAAAATGAAAAATAGGGTATCCGAAACGGACACCCCAAACGTGTTTCTTCTATTATAATGTGTTTTTATATCATTCACTTTCAATTAAGACTTATTGGCTGTGAGTACAGCGAGAGCTTCCGGCTTGATACATTTAGCACCGAATACCTGTAGACCTTTCACCGCATCTGAAAATTGTTTCTCTGGTCTGAACGCCTCCACTGAATCCACTTGCCCGGCAAACGAAATCGCACTCTTATGACCTGCGATGATTTTATATTTGGCTCCTGTGGTATTTGGCACATTGTTAGATTTATAAACGGTCATGCCATCTATATCTCCGACATAGCCTGTGCGGATAATATTTGAGTCTTTGGTGAAACGAGCATCTTTCAGTAGCAAGCCATAGTACCATGCAGGAACCACCACAAAACGTTCGCTTTCAGGCACATTGTTCTCATCCAATAGTACACCCAAATCAATCAGCAAATCATAGGCTGTATCTTTCGTGGGAGTTACAGACGTTGTGTCGCTACCAATCGTATTCTCAGCTTTTACCTCTGTGTAAAATCCAGCAAGATACTGATCGACTACATTGGCCAGTCCATACGAGGCTTCCACGATTCCACCATCTAGTAGATTTACATTCGCTTGAGCAGCATCGACATCATCCACCTGAAAATTAAAATACTTCGCTTGATCGATCACCAGTGTTTTTTGCGTAGCATCCAGTTCCTGTGGATTACCGATTCCTGCCACTTTATCATAGTTGCCAATCGTTACTGCCCCAATGGAATTAATTTTCACTGTGGAACCCTGACCTTTAATCTCACCTTCATAATCAGTGTTGACCACGTTCCCATATACCAGATTCTTTTTCAGACTTTCATTTAAACGTGCGCTCCAAATTGTAGAAATAAAATGTTGTACTGACATATCTAATCACCCTGTCCTTTTCTATTGATTATTATTTGTTTTGTAATGCTTGTTTGACTTGATGCCAATGCTGATTGATCTCACTCGGCGACATGCCTTTAATCGCTTCTAATGAAAATGTGTTACCTATTGAACCAGCCGGAGGAGTATAGCCATCCCCTTTGAGTCGTTGCTCGACTTGCTGTTGTACCGCACCTTGTAACGATTGTTCCAACATAGCTAAATTCGCTGTCGTTGCTTCTTCATCTGCACCAATAAAAAAATCCACTAACGGGAGTGGAAGTTTCTTTTCGGATGCAATTTTAATCGCTTGGCTGGTTAATCGTTCACGCTGCTTCTCTAGCTTCATATGCTCCACTTCGGCTCGTAGCTTCTCGACTTCGATTTCTTTCTCATCCTTAGCCGGGAATCGCTTCTTGATCTCAGCGTCCACTGCACTTTCCAAATGGTTGGCTTTCCACGTTTCCAAGGATTTAGCTGATCGCTTGTCTACCGTGCTATCGAACCAACTTTTTGCTTCCTTATTAGATTGAATGAATTGCTCTATCCCTTCTACGCTATACGGATTCAAAACCCTGAAGATACGTTTGCCATTCCTCATTCGTTTGGTTTTCCTCAATCAACTGCTTCATTTGTTCTAAATTCATTTTCGATATTCTCCTTTATTGCCCATTCGACTCACAGAACCGAACACGCTTTTGTATGTATTGAGCCGTTTAATGTCATGCTCAGGACAGCAATGTAACGCATTAGAAATCACAAAAACGAGGAAAAGGTACAAACATACCCACTCCCCACTTTTACCTATTTTTCATCCTTTGTTTATATAGCTTTTTGACAGCCTAAAGCGTTACATCAAGCCTATTGTTTGCCTAAACTTCAGAAACGTATATATATGCTGAAACTGTATAATATTGAATATCATGTTCAAGACAATCATGTAACGCATTAGAAAACGCAAAAGTGACGAAAAGGTACAAGCATGTCAACTCCTCATTTTTACCTATTTTTAACCCTTTGTTTATAGGGCTTTTTCCACCTCTAAAGCGTTACATCAAGCCGTCTTTTTGTCTGAACTTCCGAACACGCAATCTAATATTTTCTTTTCTCGCTTTACCTCTGCATTTATCACAACATTTCTGCCGATTCGAATTTGCCGAAAATGTTCCTCCACAACGTGTACAGTTCACCCTTGGCTTCGCTGTATTAAACCCAACCTCTACATTACGTTCAGACTTATACTCTTGATCCAGCTTCTCATCCATTGGCAAAACTCCATTTTCAAAATAGCTACAACGGGGCAAAGAATCGTCTTGAGCGAAAAATATACATGGGCCGTCCTGTAAACAGCAATAGTTTGGGATACCATGCTTTGCTCCGAGATAACACGCACAACTATGCTTAACCAACCGCTTAATCCTATTTTTATTCTGCATTGGACATCTCCTTATCCGTACCAACTAATCGTTGCTGCTCCGAATGAAATTTATTGAATTCCAGCTTAGGATTCTCGACAAACGGAAGCAACGTCAGCAATGTTTCCTGTGAGACCACTTGCTGCAATTTAACGATCACATCTGCCATCCCGACCAAATCTGTTGGCAAGTTACGAGTAAACTTCACTGCAATATCCCTGTAATCATATTGCACGCCTTCTTTAATGTGCAGAAACGTAAAGAAATTACGTAAACGCTGCTTGATTGCCTTTTCCATTAAAGCTTCACGCATTGCCACTCGATTCTCTAAATTTAACAATTTGTTTCTCAGCGCTAAGGAAGACGTATTACTGGCCCAGTTTTCATTAAAGTTAACTTGATCCATCATATCGAAAATTTTCCGCTCAATATTATCTAATTCGTTCTTCACAAAAGAATCATTAATCTCCTTCGTAAGCCAGCTTACCTTTCCTCCAGCCGGAACTTGAATAATGCCCATCTTCTTCATATTCAACAAGTCTTCAGCTTCCAGCTTGGCATTCTCAATCACGAGATAGGCGTTGCGATGATCTGCAATTTCATTGACCAAATCGGAATTCAATGCGTTATAAGCATCAAATAAAGAAATCACATCATGGAAGCCGCTTTTCCTCTCTGTATTGGCTGGACAGGAGATAAGCGGGACTCTTCCAAAGATGTGATTATGTTTACCGATATATTTCAATTCAGGTGATTGATTTTGCTTCATTTGATTACTTTTATTATCACTGCCAATTGTATAATGTAGAATTTCATGATCAGTATACACGTCCAGATAGACTTGCTTATCAAACCGTCTCGTAAATTTATGTAGGCCAAGTAATACGTTTCTTTCTGCTGTTCCGTCCTCCAACACATAGGCATTCAATGGAGATAATACTGTGGCTGAAAACTGGCCATCCGAGTCGATATAATTCAATTCAATACTTTCACCGAATATTTCAGATTGTTTCCGAAGCTGTAGATTATGCTCCTTGTCCCAATGACTCATATGTACATCTATATTATGTATAGCCGTGTCCTGATCCGACTTGGACACATAGTTTACTGGCTTACCGAGCAGATAGCCGATTTCATTATCTACAAACTTACGAGGGAAATTGAAGATAAGCTTTTGATTACTTCGGCTTTCTTGCATCGCATAGTTCTTCAGAATGGCATGCTGACCATTATAGTAATCTGAATATTTTTGTTTGGCTATTGCAGCCGTTTGGAGTTCGTTTAGACATTCTATAATGATTTGTTCCGTAATTTGCATCTCATCGAATCCTTTCAAAATAACAACGCTATATTTCCACTGATTTTTGTTGCACATATCAAAAAACTGCCCATTAAAAAAGGCAGTTCCTTCATTAAACTATTCTGTTAGGGAGTTTAATTTCTTTTGTACGCTTACAACTTCATTCAATCCTCTTCTTCCAGACAAATTTCAATGAATTCATATAGGTTGTTCCCCTCTACAGAACGGTTTCCCCAATCGTGCCAAAAGTATAGCACTTGCCCTACAACTCCCACTTCGGATGGATCTGTATCAAGACAGAGATAGTCCCCGCTACCGTTCTCTGCAATTGGCACCCATTTAGGATTCCAAAGACAAGGGCTAATTTCATTATCGGCATCCAATTCTAAATCGTCTGGGTCAAATTCCTCCTGAATAAACTTCCAGTTATCGATAATTTGAGCAATAGGGGAAAGTGTTAAATTTCTTACGAAAGAACTAACTCCCACCTTCCAATCTTGCCCATTATGTACCCTATAAAAATTTTTCATTTCTTCGGGAAGCTGGATGCCAAGCGTATTTTCGAGTATCTGGAAATCTTCATCTCTTGCACCGACTTGTAGATTCAATTTCTTTTCAAAATCCGCTTCCTGGCTTATCCCTTTTCCAATAATACGCTGCCATAGTGACTCAGCTTGATGCATCATTTCTTTATCCTCCAGCTATTCGATAGATATAGAATAATCCCTTATTGGGTTATTATATCTAATTTTCGATGAATTGAACAAAATATACCTTTCTTAACCTCCGGCTCCAGACTAATAATGCGTCCATGCTTCTTGCCCCTTGGAATGCACACTTTCCACGGGTGCATGTATAGTTACTAGTTGAGCTTATTTACGAATTATTACCGGCACCAACCACGACTGAGAAAATCCCCTCTTCATCGTGCTTCAGTATGACGATAAAGGTGCCTGGCATAGATTCTGGACTATTCGCTGCCTCAAGTTCATACCAACCCTTCAACCGTTCTGAAAGGAGCTTACTCTCGTACTGGATAACATCTCGCCCCTCGTCTACCTTATACTCCTTGACCTTAACAGCGTCACTTGGAATTACAGAAGAAGCCTCGCGTATAGCTTCCTTTACAGAGCGCCTTGGCGTATCCGTAGCTTCAAATGACAGGGTTACATTCAAAGCCGTGTTTTTCTTTGTAACGTCATCTTCGGCATAAATAGCCAGAAAACTATTGTTCTGATAAGAACTAATGCCAGCATCTTGCCCATTCTCATCTACCCCGCGGAGATGTTCGATAGTTTCCTTCGTATCCCCGAGTCCTCCTGCCTTGGTGATCAGGGGTTCTATAGTTGTGCCTTGATCTTTAACTGGCTCAGAAGCCTCACCGCTTTCTGTATCAGTCACAGCTTCATCTGCAGCAGTTGATTCAACCGTGCTTATTGTCTCTACAGCATTATCGTTGTCTTTGCTTTCTTTGGTTGATTCCCCGCAACCTGTTAACGTTACGGATAGAGCAATACATCCTGCCATAATAAGCAATCTCTTCTTGTAAATCCCCACACTCCGACCTCCATATTTTATAATGTTTAATTCTATCCTGCATTTACCAATATGTATTATAAAAAAATTAAGCTCGCAGTCTGGACGCTATCTGGTATATTGTTCAATGTCTTCTATATTCGAATTTCTTCTCATCTGGTCCTCATATTCATGAACATCGTTATTTAATTTGGCCACAGCTCCCCAACCCGAGAATACAAGCAGGAGTACTCCCATCAAGGCATAGGCGAATGTGAAATAATTCAAATAAAAGTTTAAAACAATACCACCTAAAATCAGCAGCAATACGATCCACAGCGTCCACTTTAAGCCCTTCTTCAATAAAATCTCTCCCTCATAAGGATTCTTATAATTTTCCTTTATGTATCGTGATACATACGATTCACTTGTCTAAAAAGTTCAAGAAATTTAGGCATCATGAGTGCTGTAACTGTTATTGTCTTGATTACAGTTATCAGCTTGTATGGTTGCCACAACACTTAACTATTCTACCCGTTAGTTCAATCCATGGTCGTCGTCAATTATCCACGAAAATTCTTTCGTAATCGAAATTGCAATGCTAGATAATATTAGTTCTAAGATGTCATCAGTGTATGTTGGTACATCAATTTCAATTAAATTTACTTCTTCAGTACCATCAAGTGTGTCGAAAGCATAGTTCCCATCTGGATTAGCAAGAATACCAGTTACTTTAACAATCTCCCCATTGACTTCTTTATGAAATGTTAGGTGACTAGCTTTTGTGAATCCCAAAACAGAGGTTAAGAATTGCTCAGCAACCTCCGATTTAATTTTGGACATGTACTTATCCGAATGGATACTTATATAGTCGTACATAGTTTCACCTTACTCATGTCTGCCATAGCTGCCTTTTGCTACTTCGAGGGAGCTTAAATAGGTAACGAATCAATATGAGATTCAACTTCAAAAATAAATTCTTCAAGGCTTTCACAATCAAACCATTCACTTCCTTTATTTATCTCAAACAATACTGGATAGCTATGATGATTTATTAAAAATTGCCAACCCTGTCTTGAAATCATAGACTCCAATATTTGACAGTAATCAAATAACTTTTCAACGTCAGCTCTATTCATTAAGTCATAATCCTGATAAGTGGTTCCTAATGGTTCAGGGAAGATTCGATATGCTAACCATTTTGTTTCCAATTTAATACACCTCTTAGAGTTACAAAAGCATATGCGGTCATAATTAGTGATTCAACATTTTCCTGCAGTATCCTGCCCATTGACTTAACGAGATTGGATAAAATAAGATTTGAGTTTTAGCAAAACCCTCAAAATAACAAACTTCGATCATAAAACTTCAGACTCTTGACCGACTGAATCAATTGAACAGCCCCATAGAGTGAATCCGGGGCATCATCATATGTACAATTTCGATTGTAGTCCTTCACCTGAGTATTATACCCGATGTTATCTGCATTGAACAGAATATGACCTTTTTTAATTTCCGGCTCTAGACTCATAATGCGTTCATGCTTTTGACCCTTGGAATGGACACTTTCTACGGGGGTATGTATCTTCGCCTTCCATAACTCTTCTTCAAATTTTTGCTTCATGTAGCTTTGCGCTTGATTGACTTCAAAGCCCAACTTATCTACAGGGTAAAGCTTCAATTTCTCAATAGCGACTTGAAACAAATCATCCGGTAGCAGTTTATAAATATTTCCATCCACCACATACATTTGCTTCGTCTTCCGATGCTGACCAATAATTGAAATAGCCGAATAGTCGTTTTTCTTCCCGGCTTTGATGGCTGGATCAATGTACATGGCAAGTTCCATCTCTTCAAATTCAGGCAACCTGTCCCAGTACATGAGATTCTGAAATATGTATTCGTCTGTTGAACGTGGATCGTTTTGTAATTCTTTATAGAAACTCTTTTCGCCCATCGCTTGCTTCTTGCACATCAAATAATAGTAGTCCAAGTACTCGCTCCACAGGATTTCCGTTCCCTTTAGCATTTCCTCCTCATTCGCCATAAAAAAAGACAAAGCCGTATTGATCCTATCCTCGTCTTGGAGATTATTATATTGTCGCTCCCACTCTGACCATAGATCATCACGCTCTGAAAACTGAAGCACAGCTGCTTTACGGACACTTCTTACTCCTGGTATTTTACCTTTGAGCAGATCAGCCATGATGTCTTCTTCGTTCAAAATGGTTCCACAGATCAGAATATTCGTATCCCTTGTGCCAATAGGTAGAATGACATCTGTAAATGTATTTTTAATT